>JBEOKH010000351.1:0-23827 GCA_040275625.1 Thauera sp.
TCGTCGATGAAGATCGCGTCGGCGCGCCGCAGCAGGTCGGCAAAGTCCTGGCGGACCTCGCCGAGGATGCGCACGCCCAGGCCCGGACCCGGGAAGGGGTGGCGATAGACCATGTCGTGCGGCAGGCCCAGGGCCACGCCGAGCTCGCGCACCTCGTCCTTGAACAGGTCGCGCAGCGGCTCGAGCAGCTTCAGGCCCAGCGTCTCGGGCAAGCCGCCGACGTTGTGGTGGCTCTTGATGGTGTGCGCCTTCTTGCTCTTGGCACCGCCCGACTCGATCACGTCGGGGTAGATCGTGCCTTGCGCCAGCCACCTGGCGTTCGGCAGCTTCTTGGCCTCGGTCTGGAAGACCTCGACGAACTCGCGGCCGATGATCTTGCGCTTCTGCTCGGGGTCGGTGACGCCCTTCAGGTGGCCCATGAACTGCTCGGTGGCGTCGACATGCACGACCCTGGCATGCAGCCGCCCGGCGAACATCTCCATCACCAGCTTGCCTTCGTTGAGGCGCAAGAGGCCGTGGTCGACGAACACGCAGGTGAGCTGGTCGCCGATCGCGCGATGGATCAGCGCCGCCGCCACCGAGGAATCCACGCCGCCCGACAAGCCGAGGATGACCTCCTCGTCGCCCACCTGCTCGCGGATCTTCTGCACCGCCTCGGCGATGTAATCGGGCATGTTCCAGTCGTGGCCGCAGCCGCAGATGTCGTGCACGAAGCGGCCGATCATCTCGCGCCCCTTGATCGTGTGCGTGACCTCGGGGTGGAACTGCACGCCGTAGAAGCCGCGCGCCTCGTCGGCCATGGCCGCGATCGGGGTCGATTCGTTGCTGCCGATGACCTTGAAGCCCGGTGGCAGCTCGGTGACCTTGTCACCGTGGCTCATCCACACGTCGAGCAGGCCGTGGCCCTCGGCGTTGGTGCGATCCTCGATGCCGGTGAACAGCTTCGAGTGCCCGCGCGCGCGCATCTCGGCGTAGCCGAACTCGCGCTTGGCCGAGCTCTCGACCTTGCCGCCGAGCTGGCTCGCCATGGTCTGCATGCCGTAGCAGATGCCCAGCACCGGCACGCCGAGCTCGAACACCGCCTGCGGCGCGCGCCAGTCCTCGGCTTCGTACACCGAATTGGGACCGCCGGACAGGATCACGCCCTGGGCGCCGAAGCTGCGTACGAACTCGTCCGAAACATCGAAGGGATGCAGCTCGCAATACACCTGCTGCTCGCGCACACGGCGCGCGATGAGCTGGGAGACCTGGGAGCCGAAGTCGAGGATGAGGATTTTCTGGTGAGCCATGGCGCGAAGTTCTCGTGCGTCGAAAAAGGAAGGGCGGCCTCGCAGCCGCCCAGGTGTCTCGAAAGGCGCCGATCAGCTGATCTGGTAGTTCGGTGCTTCCTTGGTGATCTGCACGTCGTGTACGTGCGACTCACGCATGCCGGCTGCGCTGATCTGCACGAACTGGGCACGCTCGTGCAGGGTCGGGATATCCGCACTGCCGAGATAGCCCATAGAGGCCCGCAGGCCACCGATCAACTGATGGATGACAACGTTGACCGAGCCCTTGTAGGGGACACGCCCCTCGATGCCCTCGGGCACGAGCTTGTCGATGTTGCCGGTGTTCTCTTCCTGGAAGTAGCGGTCGGCCGCGCCCTTCTCCATCGCGCCGAGCGAACCCATGCCACGGTAGGACTTGTACGAGCGCCCCTGGAACAGCACCGTCTCGCCCGGTGCCTCCTCGGTGCCCGCAAACAGGCCGCCCAGCATCACGCAGTCTGCGCCCGCAGCGATCGCCTTGGCGATATCGCCCGAGAAACGAATGCCGCCGTCAGCGATCATCGGCACGCCCGTGCCGGCAAGCGCGCTGGCCACATTGTCGATCGCGGTGATCTGCGGCACGCCCACCCCGGCGACGATCCGCGTGGTGCAGATCGAGCCCGGGCCGATGCCGACCTTCACACCATCCGCACCGGCATCGACCAGCGCACGCGCCGCGTCGGCGGTGGCGATGTTGCCGCCGACCACCTCGATCTGCGGGAAGCGCTTCTTGACCCAGCTCACGCGGTCGAGCACGCCCTGCGAATGGCCATGCGCGGTGTCGACGACGATCATGTCCACGCCGGCCTCGGCCAGCAGCTCGGCGCGTTCCTCGGTGCCGGCACCGACGCCGATCGCCGCAGCCACGCGCAGGCGCCCCTGTTCGTCCTTGGCGGCGAACGGGTGCTCGGTGGACTTCATCATGTCCTTGACCGTGATGAGGCCGCACAACTCGCCCGCGTCGTTCATGACCAGCACGCGCTCGAGACGGTGCTCGCGCAGCAGCTCGCGCGCCTCGTCGAGGCTCGCGCCTTCGCGCACGGTGACCAGACGGTCCTGCGGGGTCATGATCTTGGTGACGAGCTGCTCCAGATTGGTCTCGAAGCGGGTGTCGCGGTTGGTAACGATGCCCACGACCTTGCCGCGCTCGACGACCGGCACGCCCGAGAAGCGGTGTTGACGCTGCAGCGCGATAACCTCCGCCACCGTCATGGTGGGCGGAATGGTGATCGGATCCTTGAGAATGCCGGACTCGTGGCGCTTGACCTTATGCACCTCAGCAGCCTGTTCGGCCGGGCTCAGGTTCTTGTGCACCACGCCGATGCCGCCTTCCTGCGCAAGCGCGATCGCCAGGCGGCTTTCGGTGACGGTGTCCATCGCTGCAGAGAGCAGCGGAATGTTTAGACGGATGCGCCGCGTTACCTGGCTCTGCAGGCTCACGTCGCGCGGGAGAACCGTGGAGTGGGCGGGAACGAGAAGGACGTCATCGAAGGTCAGCGCCTTCTGAATCACTCGCATGGCTTTTTTCCTTTCGACCAAAACCGTATTATACAGAGTGCTCCAATACCACGTAAGCGGCACGCCGCGGAGAGTCGCCGATGATCCACCCAGCCCTGCTCGCTGCGCTCCTCCTCACTGCCCTCCCCGCCAGCGCGCAGATCTACAGCTGGAAGGACAAGGACGGCCGGACGCACTTCGGCGACAGCCCCCCTGCGTCAGGTGAAGTGATCGAAATTCGCCCCGCGCAGGCCCGTCCAGCCCCGCCCCCCCCAGCTGCGGAGGCGCGCGGTGACGAACGGGAACCGGCACGATCGGGGTCGCTCTCCGAACGTGAGCAGGCTTTCCGCGAACGTCGCGCAGCGGCGGCCGAGGCAGAAGCCGCTGCGGCTGAAGAGGCCGCTGGCAGACAGGCGCTGCAACAGTTCTGCGTGTCAGCGAGCAATGAACTCGCGGCGCTCAGGGCGGGCCAGCGCATGGTTCGCTTTAACGCCCGCGGCGAGCGCGAGTTTCTCGACGACGGCATGCGCGCAGCCGAGATCCGGCGCCTCGAAAAACAGTCCGCCGAGCGCTGCAGGTAAGGCGGCGCACGCGAGTTCGCAGCCGCGACGCGCGCACTTCCTACTCCGCCGCCTCCGCAGGCCCGCCCCCCTTCTTCATGACCTTGCCCTCGTCGGCGCGCTTCTTGCGCACGGCTTTGGGATCCGCGATCAGCGGACGGTAGATCTCGACCCGGTCGCGGTCGCGCAGTTCGGTGTCGAGCTTGACCAGCCGGGCAAAGATGCCGAGCTTGTTGGCGCGATCGGGCAGGATCTCGGGGTACTTCTGCAGCAGCCCCGACGCATCGAGCGCCTCGCGCACCGACGCACCTTCAGGGAGGCGCACGCCGACCAGTTCCTGGCGATGCGGCAGCGCGTACACCACCTCCACATTGATCATCCCGGCCATCCTCAGCTCCCCTGCCGCGGCCGGTAGATCTGGCCGGCGCGCTTGACGAACGAATCCACGAAAGTATTCGCGATGTGACTGAACACAGGCCCGAGCACCTTCTCGAGCAGCTTGCTCGAGAACTGGTAACGCAACTGGAATTCGACCTTGCACGCAGTGTCACCGAGCGCCGTAAACCGCCAGTGCCCGTCGAGGTGGGTGAAGGGGCCGTCGGTCAGACGCAGCATCATCTCCTGAGGGTATCGCTTGGTGTTCTCGGTGCTGAAGTGCGCCTTGATGCCGTGGTAGTTGATGTGCAGGGTCGCAGCAGTCACCGTTTCGGTGCGCTTGTGCAGCTCGATACCCCCGCACCAGGGCAGGAACAGAGGATAGTCCTCGCAGCGATCGACGAGTTCGAACATCTGCTTGGGAGTGAATTCGATCAGAACGAGCTTGTTGACTTCGGCCATGGGCAACCTGGCGACAGCGCGCGTCGGAGAGGAAACGAAGACGGCGCCGAGCTGTTAAAATCGGCAATTCTACCGCATGCGGCCACGCCGGCTCAGCGCCACGCGGCCCCTGGAAGTCGAAACATGAGCATCATCGAAAACCGCAAGGCCTTCCACGACTACTTCATCGAGGAGAAGCACGAGGCCGGGATGGTCCTCGAAGGCTGGGAAGTCAAGGCGATCCGCGCTGGACGGTCAAACATCAAGGAGTCTTACGTCGTTGTCCGCGGCGAGGAGATCTTCCTGTTCGGCATGCACATCACGCCGCTGGCCACCGCGTCGAGCCATGTGCATCACGACCCGACCCGGACTCGCAAGCTGCTGCTCCACAAAAAGGAAATCGCCCGCCTGATCGGCAAGGTCGAGCGCGCCGGCTACACGCTGGTGCCGCTCGACATGCACTACAAGCAGGGCCTCATCAAGATCGAGATCGGTCTTGCCAAGGGCAAGAAACTGCACGACAAGCGCGAGGACGAGAAGAAGAAGGACTGGGAGCGCGAGAAGCAGCGCCTCATGCGCTCCCAGGCTTGAGCGTCCTGCCGGGTTCGAGCGTCATCACAGCAGCGTCAGCGAGGCGGCGGCCACGGCGAGCAGCGCGAGCCAGGTCAGCACGCCGAAACTGATCACCTGCATCGCGATCTCGCTCGCTTCCACCTCTTCATTCACTCCGAGCAGGCGGTCAACGCCGTGACGGACCAGCATCGCCGACGCGCCCAACGCGACCAGCCCGACCAGCACGGTGAACCAGACGCTGCCGAAGACGACCGCGAGCGAGGACAGCCACAGCGGCACCGGAGCGATCGCGGCGACAGCGTAGGCGTCGTCAAGGTCACCGCTGCCATCCTTGGCGATCGAGGCGAGGCGAATCGAGTTGGCCATGATCGGTACGCTGAAATGCTCGGCCATGAAGAACAATACCGCCGCGATCAGCCAGTTGGCGAAGCGCGCCTCCGGAAACACCTCGGCGCCCACTCCAGCGCCGGCAAACAGGATCATCAGCGGTGGCAGCAGCGACAGCGGCAGCACCACGCGGCGGAACACGAGATCCATCGGTGGCCGCATGCGCTCGACCGTGTCCCAGCCCTCCCGACTCGACACCACCATGCGGGGAAATTGCATCACGTCCATGATCCTGCCTCCGGTTCGGCTTGAAATGAGGGCCGCGCATCGAACGAACCACTCGGACTGCGCGGAAATGCATCACAATTTGATACTAATACCGATCCCCCCGATTGCAAATTGAAAATCATCATCGCGGCACCGCTCGCCGCGCGTGCCGGACGCCCGACGTGCGTCCGGGGCAGCTTCTCGCAGCGACGCGGGACCGGAACGCGATAAAATGGGCTCACGATGAGCACCCCACTAGACAAGTCCGAATTCGAGGCCCTCGCCGACTTCCGCTATCGCCTGCGTCGCTTCCTGCGCTTCTCGGAGCTGCTGACCCGGCGCCATGGCATCACGAATCTGCAGTACCTCCTTCTGCTTCAGATCAAGGGCTTCCCCGGTCGCGAGTGGGCCTTCGTCGGCGAACTCGCCGAGCGCCTGCAGGCACACCAGCATGGCGTGGTGTCGCTGGTGTCACGCTGCGAACGGCTTGGCCTGGTCGAACGCCGCCCTGGGCGCGAAGACCGGCGTGCGGTCGAGGTGCACCTGACCTCCGCCGGAGAACGCTTGGTCGAGACGATTGCCCTGCACCACCGCGAGGAGGTCAAACTCCTCGGCGGCGTGGTCCGCGAACTCGCCAGCCACCTGCGCTGAGCCCCTCGCCGAGCCACGCACCCTCCCCTTGGACCGACCCTTCCGCCACCAGTCCTTGGTACGGCTCAGGCCTCGGGTGACTGGCCGAGGCCGTGTTCCACCGCGAACACGGCTGCCTGTACCCGACTGCTCAGGTTCAGCTTGCGCAGCATGTTCTGCACATGGATCTTCACCGTGCTCTCGGACAGATCGAGCGCACGCGCGATCTCCTTGTTGCTCCGGCCGCGGGCGATGAACTGCAGGATCTCGCGCTCGCGCGGCGAGAGCCGGTCGACGTCGCCGCCTTCGACCGTACCGACGACCGCGCCCCTGCCGCCAGCGACCTGTCCCGGCACTGCAACAGGCGCGGCGCCGCTGGCGCCGCGGCCCGCGGCACTGCGCACCCCGCCGAGCAGTTTGCCCATCATCTGCGGCGACACCACCGACTCGCCCTGGGCTGCGGTCTTGATTGCCGACACCAGCGTTTCGGCCTGGATGTTCTTGAGCAGGTAGCCACAGGCGCCGGCACGCAGGGTCTCGATGAGATCCTCGGCATCCTCCGACACGGTCAGCATCAGCACCCGCGTCTCGGGCACCTCCTCGAGCAGCAGGCGGGCCGCCTCGCGCCCGGACAGCCCGGGCATGTTGTTGTCGAGCAGCACCACGTCAGGCCGCAACTGGCCCGCGAGACGGATTCCCTCGCGTCCGTCACCCGCTTCGCCGACCACCTCGAAGCATGTGTAGCTCTGCAGCAGGGAGCGGATGCCGCTGCGGAACAGAGTGTGATCGTCGACCAGCAGAACGCGTATCTTTTCTACGGCCATCAGGCCTCCACCGTGTTGGTTCGTGGCAGTTGCAAACGGATCTCGGTGCCGCGACCCGGCGAGGATCGCACCGCAAACTGCCCGCCGATGCGCATCGCGCGCTCGCGCATGATGTGCAGCCCGATGTGCGCTTCGCCGTCCGGGGCGTCACCTCCCTCGACGAATCCCACCCCGTCATCGCGCACGGTAACCGCGAGCCCGTCACGGCCCCGGCGCACACTCACCGATACCTTGCTGGCACCAGCGTGCTTGCGCACGTTCGAGAGCGCCTCCTGCACGATGTAAAGCACCTGGGTCTCCGCCTCTGGGTCGAGCGGCGCGCCGTCGCCCTGCACGTCGAGGTCCGTCGCGATGCCGGTCTGCTCGGCGACCCGACGCAGCGCGGATGCGATCGCGGCGTCCAGATCCTGCTGCTCGACCCGGGTGCGGAAATGCACCAGCAGCTCGCGCACATCCTCGTAGCTTTCCTGAATGCCCTGGCGGAGCATGTCCACGGTCGCGTTCACGTCCTTGCTGCGATGCTCGGCGAGCGCACGCTCGAGCATCTGGACCTGCAGATTCAGGAATGCGAGGCCCTGCGCGATCGAGTCATGCAGTTCGCGCGCGAGCAGGTTGCGCTCTTCGGACACCGCAAGCTCGCGCTCGCGTGCATGCAGGCGCTGGTTTTCGATCGCAATGCCTAGCTGCTGGCCGAGCGTCTCGAGCAGCTGACGGTCGGCATCGCTGATCGATTGTGCGTGATTGAAATAGAGGTTGAACACCCCCAGCGCCCGCTTGCTGGCGGTGATGGAAGTGGCTGACACGGTCTGGAAGCCAGCGCGCATGCAGGCGTCGCGTGTGACGGAGAGCGTCGCGGTACGCACATCCAGCGTCAGCGAACTTCCGCTACCCTGCGCCGCTTCGCCACACACGCATTCGCCGCAGGCAAGCACCTCCTCACGGTCGAGGAAGTCCTCGCCGAGGCCGTCGTGCACGATCATGCACAGGTTGCGCGACTCCAGATCGAGCAGGCGGGCAGAACTCGCGCTCGCGCCCATCGTCTTCTGCACGCGCTCGAGGAAACCCTTGCACAGCGAGTCCACATCGCTGGGTTCGCGCAGGAAGGCGACGATCTCGTAGAGGATCTCGAGCTCGCGGTTCTTTTGCTCGAGACTGCGGGTCTTCACCGCGACGCGCTCTTCCAGGGTGTCGTAGACGTTCTGCAGGTGCGCCGCCATGCGGTTGAAACCGGCCGACAGCTCGCCGAATTCATCATTCGACAGCACCGGGACGCGCGCGTCGAAGTCCTCCTGTCCCATGCGCTTGACGCCCTCCTGCAGTTCGAACACCGGGCGAATCACGGTGAGGAAGAAGAAGCGCAACAACAGAATGGTGCCGATCACGGCCAGCGCGATCAGGATGACCTGGGAGCTACGCAGGATGTTGGTGTTGCGCGCGTAGCTGCGCTCCATGCGCAGGACGAAGTCGTTTATGGTGTCCACGTAGCCGCGCGCCGCACGGTCGAACTCCTGCCCGTGGCGATGCACGTTGTCAGGACCGGGATTGGCCGCGATCTCGAGCAGGATCGGCCGCAGCTGAACGGTCCACTCGTCGGCCATCTCCGCGAGCGCCTCGGGAATGCCGCCTTCACGCGGCACGAAAAGGGGCCGCGAGGGGTCGCCGCTGCGCAGCACGTCCAGCGTGCGGTCAAAGTCGTTGACGCGCTCGTTCAGGTCGGCGGCGAAGGCCTGGCGGTCACTGGTATGAAGATCCGCGCGGGCGAGATGGTGGGCGAGGCGGAACACCCGCATGCGCAGGCTGCCGGCATCGTTGATTGCCGCAGCCGCCCCTTCCAGGTGCCAGGAGATGAACAGCGTCAGGGCGATCGCGGCAAGCGCGACGAGGAAGAAGCCGAGCAGCATGCCGGTAATCTTGACCGACAAACCCGAGCCGCGGATGTACATGAGAATCGGTGCTTTCTTGCGCATGCGCGCAAGCTAGGGGCAAAGACGCAGAAAGGCAAGGCCGGCAGCCGTGGCGGCCACCGGCCCTGCCTCTTCACGTCAGCCTCAGGCGATGCGGCGCTTGGTGCGGACGATCTGGTAGGCGCGCGTCAGGTAGCTGAACGGCGCAGTCAGGATGTGCACCAGGCGGGTGAAGGGGAAGGCCAGGAACACCGTCATGCCGAAAAAGATGTGGGCACGGAAGATCGGATCGACCTTGTCCATCAACTCCGGTTGCGGGTTGAGCAGCAGCACGCTCTTCACCCAATCGGCCAGCGCCAGCATCACCGTCGGATCACCCTTGTTGGCATGACCGATCGAGAACGGCACGGTGATCAGGCCAAGAACCAGGGTGACCATCAGCCAGGTGATGATGAACACGTCGCTGCGCCGGCTGTTGATGCGCACACGCGGGTTGTACATGCGGCGATACCACAGCATGCTGCCGCCGACCAGGCACATGATGCCGAAGATCACACCCGCGATGATCGCGATCCACTGGTGGGCCAGGTCGGAAATGCCCAGGCCCAGCCACAGGCCGTGCGGAAGGACCAGACCGGCGAAGTGGCCGAAGAAGATCATGATGATGCCGACGTGGAACAGGTTACTCGCCAGCATCATGCCCTGCTTCGACAGCAGCTGCGACGAATCGGTCTTCCAGGTGTACTGCTCGTTGTCGTAACGGATCCAGGACCCGATCACGAACACGGTCAGCGCGATGTAGGGATAGACCCCGAAAAAAAAGTTGTTCAGAGAAATCATCGTCTTCTCCTCAGGCGGCCAGACGGGCCAGCGAGCTGTGGTTTTCAATCACGCGAACGAGCACCGCATAGGGGCTCTCCGCCTTTTCCAGGTTGGTCGCGAGCACGTTGAACACCTTGACCGCGTCGGTCAGGAACACGCGCGCCTCGGTCTCCTCGAGCAGCGCGACAAATTCCAGCATCATCGGCAGGTAATCCGGGATCTCATGCTCGTCGTGCTGCAGCCCGTAGGACTTGTAGAACTCGGACAGGTCGATGAGCGCGGGACCACGGTTCTTGTCGTCGCCGAACACGTGGTGCGTCAGGTGCAGGCTGTGCTCGGGGGTGAGGTCGAAGGTCTTGACGTACTGCCCTTCGAGCTCGGTCTGGTCCTGAGCCAGCATCCAGTCGATGAAACCGGCGATGCTGTTGTGCTCAGTCCCGGTGAACACCTTGTCGGTGTCCACCGAGCGCACCAGACCCAGCGCCCCGCCCTGGCCCGCGACCGCAGAACGCAGGTCGCCGACGATTTCGCCGCCCGGATAATCGAGCAACACGGCAAGCAGCTTGTAGGTCTGCATGGTTCCTGCCTCCTCAGTAGCGTTCGCCGGCGACGTCGTGCTGGTCGTCGGCATGCGGCGCGAGCTTGCGCGGTTCCATCGATTCCTTGCGACGCTCGGGGAACAGCGAGTTCGGCGAGATGCCCACCGAGGACGCGTTGCCGAAGCTGAAGCCGGCCTGACCCTGGAAGCCGTGGTAGTCCTCGAGGCGCATCTCTTCCTTGGAGGTCGGGATCACGAAGCGGTCTTCGTAGTTCGCGATCGCCAGATAGCGATACATCTCCTTGGCCATGTCCTCGGTCATGCCCACAGCGTCGAGTGCGCGCATGTCGGCCTTGCCCTCGACGTGCACCGAGCGCTGGTAGGAGCGCATCGCGATCATGCGGTTGAGCGCGTCGACGATCGGCTGCTCCTTGCCGGCGGTCATCAGGTTGGCGAGGTACTTGACCGGCAGGCGCATCGCGGAAGCTTTCGGGATCACACCGTCGGCTTCGGTCGGCAGGGCCTTCTGGTCGATCTGCGACTGCACCGGCGAGAGCGGCGGCACGTACCAGATCATCGGCAGCGTGCGGTACTCGGGGTGCAGCGGGAAGGCGATCTTCCACTGCACGGCCATCTTGTAGATCGGCGACTTCTGCGCGGCGAGGATCCAGTCGTCGGTGATGCCGTCCTTCTTCGCCTGCTCGATAACGGCCGGATCGAACGGATCGACGAACATGTCCAGATGCTCCTGGTACAGGTCCTGGACATTGTCAGCGCTGGCTGCGGTCGAGATCTTGTCGGCGTCGTAAAGGATGATGCCGTTGTAGCGGATGCGGCCGACGCACGACTCGGAACAGACGGTCGGCATGCCGTTCTCGACGCGCGGGTAGCAGCCCACGCACTTCTCGGCCTTCGACGATTCCCAGTTGAAGAACACCTTTTTGTACGGGCAGCCCGAGATGCACATCCGCCAGCCGCGGCAACGGTCCTGGTCGGCGAGCACGATCCCGTCTTCCTCACGCTTGTACAGCGCGCCGGACGGACACGACGCCACACACGCCGGGTTCATGCAGTGGTTGCAGATACGCGGCAGGTACATGTGGAAGGTGTTTTCGAACTGCTTGTACATTTCCTTCTCCATGTTGGAGAAGTTCTTGTCACGAGCACGGGAGGCGAACTCGCCGGCGAGGTCGTCTTCCCAGTTCGGGCCCCAGGTGATCTTGTCCATCTTCTCGCCAGTGATCTGCGACACCGGGCGTGCGGTCGGCGCCGCCTCGGACAGCGGCGCGTTCTGCAGGCGAGCGTAGTCGTAGGTGAAGGGCTCGTAGTAGTCGTCGATCTCCGGCAGGTTCGGGTTGGAGAAGATCTGCACGATCTTCTTCAGCCGACCGCCGGCCTTGAGCTCGAGCTTGCCGTTGAGCTTGGTCCAGCCGCCCTTCCACTTGTCCTGGTTTTCCCATTCCTTCGGGTAACCGATCCCGGGCTTGGACTCGACGTTGTTGAACCAGGCGTACTCGACGCCCTTGCGGTTGGTCCACACGTTCTTGCAGGTCACGGAGCAGGTGTGGCAACCGATGCACTTGTCGAGGTTGAACACCATCGCGAATTGCGCGCGGATTTTCATTTATTTCTCCTGAATCTCTGGTCTCGAGTCGGCGCTTACTTCTTGCCGATGCCCACGGGGTTGCGCTGGGCTTCGCGTTCGGGCGTCAGCGGACGCTCCAGCCAGTCGATGTCCTGGTCCTCGATCTTGTGGATGACCACGACCTCGTCACGCTGGCAACCGACGGTGCCGTAGTAGTTGAAGCTGTAGGCCAGTTGCGCATAGCCACCGACCATGTTGGTCGGCTTGACGATGACGCGGGTGACCGAGTTCAGGATGCCGCCACGCTTGCCGGTGCTGTTCGAGCCAGGCACGTTCACGTTCTTTTCCTGGGCGTGGTACATGATCGCCATGCCGCGCGGGATACGCTGCGACACCACCGCGCGCGCCACCGTGGCGCCGTTGGCGTTGATCGCCTCGATCCAGTCGTTGTCGCGGATGCCGATGCTGGCGGCCTCTTCCTCGGACAGCCAGACGTACGGGCCGCCGCGGAACAGGTTCAGCATGCGCAGGTTGTCCTGGTAGCTGGAGTGGATGCCCCACTTCGAGTGCGGAGTGATCCACGACAGGGTCAGGTGCGGCTTGCTGCGGACACTGGCCGGCACGTTCTCATGCGCCTTCAGGTCGATCGGCGGCTTGTAGGCACAGAAACCTTCGCCGAAATCGAGGAACCACTCGTGGTCCTGGTAGAAGTGCGCCCGACCGGTCAGGGTGCGGAACGGGATGTGCTCGTGGATGTTGGTGTAGCCCGCGGTGTAGGACACGGTCTCCGACTCGATACCCGACCAGGTGGGCGCGGTGATGATCTTGCGCGGCTGGGCGACGATATCGCGGAAGGTGATCTTGTCCTCGTGGCGACCGGCGTACAGGTGATGGTGATCGATGCCGGTCTTTTTCGACAGGGCGGTCCATGACTTGTGCGCCACTTCGCCGTTGGTCTCGGGCGCCATGCGCATCACCGAGTCGCAGACGTAGATGTCTTCCTCGAGCGAGGGCATGCCCTTCGAGACACCTTCGACCTGGACCGGGTAGTTGCACTTCTTGAGCTCTTCGTATTCCTGGGTGGTATCCCAGTCGATGCCCTTGACGTTGTTGCCCAGCTTGACCATCAGCGGGCCGAGCGCGATGTACTTGTTGTAGATCTGACCGTAGTCGCGCTCGACGAGCTTGAGCAGCGGCATGGTCTTGCCCGGGATGGGCTCGCACTCGCCATACTTCCAGTCCTTGCCCACGCCCATGGGGGTGGCCAGTTCCTGCGCGGAGTCGTGCTGCATCGGCAGTGCGACCACGTCCTTGCGGGTGCCAAGGTGCTTGGCGCCGAGCGCGGTGAAGGTCTTCGCCAGGGTGCGGAAGATCTGCCAGTCGGACTTCGACTCCCAGCCCGGGGTCACCGCCTCACCCAGCGGGTGGATGAAGGGGTGCATGTCGGTGGTGTTGAGGTCGTTCTTCTCGTACCAGGTGGCCGTCGGCAGGATGATGTCCGAGTAGGCGCCGGTCGAGTTCAGGCGGAAGTTGATGTCCACCATCAGGTCGAGCTTGCCGGTCGGGCCGTTCTCGTGCCACTTCACTTCCTTGCAGTTGTTGCCTGCGCCACCTTCCTGCATCACACCGTTCTGCGCACCCAGCAGGTGCTTGAGGAAATACTCGTGACCCTTGGCCGACGAACCGATCAGGTTGGCACGCCACACGATCAGGTTACGCGGCCAGTTCTCCTCGGCGTCCGGATCGGCGAAGGAGACGTCAAGGGCACCCGACTTGAGCTGGTCGACCACGTACTTCGACACGCTCGCCTCGTCGCTTGCACCGGCGCGCGCAGCTTCCTCAGCCAGTTCGATCGGGTTGCGGTTGAAGTGAGGCGCACACGGCAGCCAGCCCATGCGCACCGCCTTGACGTTGTAGTCGGCGAGCGAGGAGCCCTTGTTGCGGTTCGGGCCGGCCGGCGACAGCAGCGCGTCGGCGTCGATGGTCTCGTAGCGCCACTGGTCGGTGTGGAAGTACCAGTACGAGGTCGAGTTCATGTGACGCGGCGGACGCTGCCAGTCGAGCGCGAACGCGATCGGCGCCCAGCCGGCCTGCGGACGCAGCTTTTCCTGGCCCACATAGTGCGCCCAGCCACCGCCGGTCTGACCCACGCAGCCGCACATGTGCAGCAGGTTCATGATCGCGCGGTAGGCGAGGTCGTTGTGGTACCAGTGGTTGATCGCCGCGCCCATGATGACCATGGACTTGCCCTTGGTCTTGGAGGCGTTGTCGGCGAACTCGCGGCCGGTGCGCTCGAGGTCGGCGGCCTTGACGCCGGTCTGCTTGGCAGCCCAGGCCGGGGTATAGGCGACCGTGGCGTCGTCGTAGGACGAGGCCACGTTACCGCCACCCAGGCCGCGGTCGATACCGTACTGCGCGACCTGCATGTCGAACACCGAGGTCACGAAGGCCTCTTCGCCGTTGGCGAGCTTCAGGCGGCGGACCGGCACGTTACGATAGAGCAGTTCCTTCTCGCCCGGCACGAAGTGCGGGAAGCCCACCGAGACGACCTCGTCACGGCTGTCGATGCAGGTGAGTTCGGCTTCGGTCTCGGCCTGGTCGGCACCGGCCTGCTCGAGCAGGTTCCACTTGCCTTCCTCGCCCCAGCGGAAGCCGATCGAGCCATTGGGAGCGATGAAGCGGCCGCTCTTCTTGTCAAAGACGATGGTCTTCCACTCGGGGTTGTTGGCTTCGCCGAGGTTGTTGTCGAAGTCAGAGGCACGCAGGTTGCGGTCGGAGACATAACCCTCGCCGTACTTGCGCAGCACCACCTGCATCGGCAGGTCGGTGTACTTGCGCGCGTACTCGCTGAAGTAGGGATCCTGCTTGTCGACCAGGAACTCCTTCAGCGCGACGTGCCCCATCGCCAGGAAGGCGGCGGCGTCGGTCCCCTGCTTCACCGGCATCCAGAGGTCGGCAAACTTGACGTATTCGGCGTAGTCCGGTGCCATCGACACGATCTTGGTGCCCTTGTAGCGCACTTCGGTGGCGAAGTGGGCGTCGGGGGTACGGGTCATCGGCAGGTTGGCGCCGGTGATGATCAGGTAGGTCGAGTTGTACCAGTCAGCGGCCTCGGGCACGTCGGTCTGCTCGCCCCAGGTCTGCGGCGACGCCGCGGGCAGGTCGCAGTACCAGTCGTAGAACGAGCCGCAGGCGGCGCCGATCAGCGACAGGTAACGCGCGCCCGCAGCATACGAGATCATCGACATCGCCGGAATCGGCGAGAAACCGTAGATGCGGTCCGGGCCCCACTTCTTGATCGTGTAGACGTTGGCGGCGGCGATGATCTCGGTGACCTCGTCCCAGTTCGTGCGCACGAAGCCGCCCAGGCCGCGTACGTGTACGTACTTGTCGCGCTTGGACGGATCCTTCTGGATCGCCTCCCAGGCCTCCACCGGATCACGGCCGGCCTTGCGCTCGGCGCGATACAGCTCGAGCAGGCGGCCACGAATCATCGGGTACTTGATCCGGTGCGGGGAGTACAGGTACCACGAGAACGAGGCGCCGCGCTGGCAGCCGCGCGGCTCGTGGTTAGGCAGATCCTCGCGGGTGCGCGGGTAGTCGGTCTGCTGCATCTCGAACGACACTAGGCCGTTCTTGACGAAGATTTTCCACGAACAGCCGCCGGTGCAGTTCACGCCGTGGGTCGAACGCACCACCTTGTCGTGACGCCAGCGGTTGCGGTAAGCATCCTCCCAGTTACGGTCCTCGTTGGTGACGATGCCGTGCCCGTTCGAGAAGGTTTCCTTGACCTTGTCGAAAAACCTCAGGCGATCGAGAAAATGACTCATGGTTTGCTCCTCTCAAGTCGTCGTTCCGATACGGAAGGGCGATCGGTAAACCCGAATGGGTGAAAAAGGGAGATCCGGAGATCGATTGATGAATCAGGGGTTCTTGATGTACGCACCCTTGCGCAGATAGAACCACCAGTTGAGGACCACGCACAGGGCGTAGAACACTGCGAAACCGTACATCGCGTACTCGGGCGTGCCGGCCTTGATCTGGCCACCGATCACCACCGGGGCGATGAAGGAGCCATACGCCGCCACCGCCGAGGTCCAGCCCAGGACAGGGCCGCGCTCGTCCTTGTCGAACACGAAACCCACGGTACGGAAGGTGGAGCCGTTGCCGATGCCCGAGGCCGCGAACAGCAGCACGAACAGCGCCATGAACATGAAGAAGTATTCTTCGGGCGTGGCCGAGTGGTAGGCGAGGAACATCACATAGCCGGTCACCGCGGAAGCGATCACGAGCACGATCGAGATCCACTGGGTGACGATCGAACCGCCCAGCTTGTCGGAGATCCAGCCGCCCACCGGGCGGATCAGCGCGCCGACGAAGGGGCCGATCCAGGCGAACATCAGCGCGGACGGGGCGTTCGGGTTCTTGGCGTGCACCCAGGCCTGGGTGGCGGTATCGAACACGTGCGTGTTGCCGAAGATCACCGTGATCGACAAGGGCAGCGCCATCGAGAAGCCGATGAAGGAGCCGAAGGTCACGACGTAGAGCGCGGTCATAGACCAGGTGTGCTTGTTGCGGAAGATCGCGAACTGCTTGTCGAGGTTGGTCCTCATCTCGCCGGAAGCGGCGAACTTCATGCCGTACAGCGTGCCGAGGATCACCAGTGGCAGCATGATCCACATCCCGCCACCCGAAAGCAGACCTATCCCGCTCGGCAAGTAGAGGTAGAGGCCGATCGCCGACACCACCAGGGCGATGCCGTAGAACAGGATGATCTTGCCCAGCGCCGAACCGGTGGAGCCGATGTTGGGCGACACGGTGAGCAGGTTGTTCATGCCGAACCAGCCGACCACCGCCAGCGGGACCAGCAGCAGCAGCCACACGAAGCCGGCGTTCTGAACGTAGGTGGGCGTACCCGCGGCGATCTTGCCGATCAGCGTCGCCGAATCCTTGACCAGCGGGATCGCGTCGCCGCCAAGCGCACCGAACACGCCCATGGTCATCACCGCCGGGATCAGCAGCTGCGAGGTGGTGACACCGAAGTTACCCAGGCCGGCGTTGAGGCCGAGCGCGGTGCCCTGCAGGCGCTTCGGGAAGAAGGTCGAGATGTTGGCCATCGAGCAGGCGAAGTTGCCGCCGCCCATGCCCGACAGCAGCGCCATGAGCTGGAACACCCACAGCGGCGTATCCAGGCTCTGCAGCGCGATGCCGGTACCCACCGCGGGGATCATCAGCAGCGCGGTGGTCAGCCACACGGTGTTGCGGCCGCCGCAGATGCGGATGAAGAAGGAGGCCGGGATGCGCGTCGTGGCGCCCGACAGGCCAGCGATCGCGGCGAGCGAGAAGAGCTGGTCGGGCGCGAACGGGAAGCCCGCGTTGGCCATCTGCACCGTGATGATTCCCCACATCAGCCAGACGGCGAAGCCGCACAGCAGGCTGGGGATGGAGATCCACAGGTTGCGGTTGGCGATGCGAGCGCCCTTCTCTTTCCAGAAGGCGTCCTCTTCAGGGCGCCAATCAACGATATCGACGCTGCTGGTAATCGCGACGCTGCTGGCGGTCGCCGGGCTGGGTGCCGCGGCCTTCGTTGCTTGCATGAAACCGACTCCTCGTTATGTGCTGGCGCGTGAATCAGACCTTGACCGAGTTACCGAACGCCTCTTCCTCGCCTTCGAGCACCTCGGTGCGGCGCACCTCGGTCATGTACATCCAGATCAGCGACACCCAGGTCACACCGTAGAGCAGCATGAAGGCGCTGGAGCGCACGCCGGTGAGGTCGAGCAATGCGCCGAACATGATCGGGAGCAGGAATCCGCCCATGCCGCCGACCAGACCGACGATGCCGGACACCGCGCCGATCTCCTTGGGAAACTCGTTGGAGATGTACTTGAACACCGACGCCTTGCCGAAGGCGAAGGCGACGCCGACGATGAAGAGCAGCGCGGTGAATACCCACACATTGAGATGGATGCTGAACGTGCTCGGCCCGTCAACCGTATGCACGGTGAACTCGGTGTTGGGATACGAGAGCAGGAACAGGCAGATCCACGACACCCACATCACCCACCAGGTGACCTTGTGCGCGCCGTAGCGATCCGACAGCCAGCCGCCCACTGCACGCAGCACGCCCCCGGGCAGGGAGAAGCAGGCCGCCAGCAGCGCCGCGCTCTGGATGCCGAGGCCGAATTCATTGACGTAGTACTTGGTGAGCCACAGCGACAGGCCGACGTAGCCGCCGAACACGATCGAGTAGTACTGGCAGTACTTCCACACCCGCGGATCCTTGAGCACGCGCAATTGGTCACGGAAGGTGACTGAGGAATGCACGCGGTGAGAGGGATCGTCGTAGGTGAAGAACCAGAACGCGATGGCGGTGACCAGCATCGCCACCGCATACACCTGCGGCACCATCTGCCAGCCGAACATCACGACCAGCGTTGGGGCGACGAACTTGGTGACCGCCGCGCCCGAGTTGCCGGCGCCGAACACCCCCATCGCAAAGCCCTGATTCTGGCGCTCGAACCAGCGCGCGCAGTAGGCGATGCCGACCGAGAACGAGCCACCGGCAAAGCCCACGAACAGGCCCGCCAGCAGAAGCTGCCAGTAGGCCGTGGCTTCACCGATCAGGTAGATCGGCAAGACGGTGCAGAGCATCAGCACGAAGAAGACGATACGCCCGCCGAACTTGTCGGTAAGCATGCCCAGCGGCAGGCGGATCAGCGAACCGGTCAGCACCGGCGTGGCCGCAAGAAGGCCGAACTGGGTCTCGTTGAGCCCAAGCACCTCCTTGATCGGAATGCCGATCACCGCGAACAGCATCCACACGGCAAAACAGACGGTGAATGCGGTGGTGCTCATGATGAGCACGGACATCTGCTGGTACTTGCGAGTAGCCATATCCACTGCGCTCCGGAAGGTTCCGACAACCACGGTTCTCGGCAGTGAGAATAAGCACAATGCGTGCGCTCCACCATTGGCCGAAAGCAGGGGCCGACACGCAACATCTACGCTGAAGACTAGTACTTATGGACTAGTCTAGAGGCGATGGATCAGGCGAGCGTCTCGCCTTGCGTGACGAGACGCGCGAGCGGCGCGCGATTGCGCACACGGATGCGGCGGCCATTGACGGTGAGCACGCCGTCCTCGACCAAGTTGCGCAACACCCGGGAGAGGGTCTCGGGCGTAAGGTTGAGCAGCGACGCGATGGTCTTCTTGGGTGCCGGCAGCACGATGCAGCCGTCCGTACGTGCGCTGCGCTCGAACTGCTCGAGCAGATAGGCCGCCACCCGCACCGATGCGGGGCCCCCGGTGGTGTTGCCGATCGCATCGATGAGGCGCTGGATACGCGCGCACACCGCAACCAGCATGCGGTTGGAGAGTGCATTGTCGAGCGCGACCGCACCCAGCACCCGCTCGCGCGGCACATGGATCAGCACCACGGCGCCCACCGCCCGCGTCCAGGTACGAAAGCGCTCGCCGGTAAACACCCCGATCTCGCCGAACATGCCGCCCGTTTCGAACAGTTCGACGACCTTGTCCCTGCCCTCGGGCCCGCTCACCATGAGGCGGACGGCACCACTGCACACGAAGAACAGCCCGGTGGGCATGGAACCGCGTTCGAACACCGGGGCCGCCGAGGGCAGACGGACGAACTCCGCGCCGCGTGCAAGTTCATCGAGGACGTCGTCGCCGCTGCCAAGCAGGATCGGCATGCGCGCGAGCGCCTCGCGCGGCGTAAGCGCCTTGCGCGATGCAGGCGGGCGCGCTGCGGCGTGGGCGGGGTGCAGCAGAGCGGTTGCGGACACGTGTGGTTCTCCCCTGCCGGAGAAACCCGGACAGGATCTCCTCCCTGCCCATCGTAGACCCTGCGCACGACCATCGCCATCGGCCGGACGACCGAGCTCTACGCCGAAAGAACTACGCGACCGCGGCGACGCCGCTCACGAGCTGCACGACAGCATCGAGCACCCCGGGCGGTTGCGCGCCCAGTCCGGACGTCGCGCCGCGAAGCGCGCACGCCCCGGCTGCTCGTCGTAGGGCCGGCGCAGCACCTCGAGCAGGGTCTCGAGCTCGGACAGGTCACCCTGCTCGGCTGCGTCGATCGCTTGCTGCGCCAGGTAGTTGCGCGGCACGTAGAGAGGGTTCGCGCGCAGCATGGCCGCCCGCCGCTGCGCAGCCGGCAAGCCGTCTGCAAGCACGCGCGCGCCATGCTCGCGGAGCCAGCCGAGCAGTTCGATCTCGACCGCGGCACGCCGCGCCGGATCGTAGAAGGCGTCGTCGAGCGGCGCGAGCGAAGGCGCCGCCGGGTCCACGTCGGCGAGGCGGCGGAAGAAGATCGTCATATCGACCTCGCCCGCAGCCAGCAGCTTGTGCAGGCGCGCAAGCACACCGTCGTCGCCGCGCTCGCCCTTTTGCCACTGTGCAAGCCCGAGCTTGGCCTGCATCATGCGGCGATACTCCGCATCGTGGATGTCCGCATAGGCGGCGAGCGCGCGCTCGAGCGGCGCCTCTTCGCGCACCACCGGATGGATCGCATTGGCCAGTTGCCAAAGGTTCCAGTGCGCGATGTAGGGCTGGTTGCCGAAGCGGTAGCGCCGACCGCCGGCGTCGGTGGTGTTGGGCGTCCAGTCGGGATCGAAGTCATCGACCCAGCCGTAAGGGCCGTAATCGATCGTGAGCCCGAGGATGGACATGTTGTCGGTGTTCATCACCCCGTGCACGAAGCCCACCCGCATCCAGTGCGCAACCAGCACCGCGGTGCGCCGGCAGACTTCCTCGAACCAGCGGATGCGGCGCGCGGCGGCGTCGGGTTCGGCGGCGAGCGCAGGGAAGTCGCGCGCAATGGTGAAATCGATCAGGCGCTCGAGCAGCGCCTCTTCGCCGCGCGAGGCAAAGATCTCGAAGTTGCCGAAGCGGATGAAGGACGGCGCCACGCGACACACCACCGCCCCCGGCTCGGGGCGCGGGTTGCCGTCGTACAGCATATCGCGCACCACCTGCTCGCCGGTGGCGACAAGGCTCAATGCGCGCGTGGTCGGCACGCCAAGGTGATGCATCGCCTCGCTGCACACGAATTCGCGCAGCGACGAGCGCAGCACCGCACGCCCATCGGCGTGGCGCGAGTAGGGGGTCGGGCCGGCGCCCTTGAGCTGCAGTTCCCAACGCTCGCCGCGGGCGTTGATCGCCTCGCCGAGGGTGATCGCACGCCCGTCGCCGAGTTGCCCCGCCCAGTTGCCAAACTGGTGGCCGCCATAACAGGCGGCGTAGGGCTCCATGCCGGGCAGCAGGGCGTTACCGCCGAAGACGCGGGCGAACTCGGTGCTGCGCACCTCGCCCTCGTCGAAGCCGAGGTGCTGCGCGACCTCGCGCGACCACGCGAGCAACTCCGGGGCGCGTACCGCCGTCGGCAGCACCCGCGAGTAGCAGGCCCCATGGACCGGGCGCACATGGTTGTCGGCCTCGGGATCGCCGGGCAATTCGCGCACGAAGCGGTTGTCGAATCGAAGCTCTGTCATGGGAATCCGTGTTGTCGTGTTGCGGTCATTGAGCGCCCCTCACGCCGACCCGAGTGTGGGGCATTCGTGGCCCAGAGGTGAGGATTGTCCGAGCCGAGCGCAGCGCTGGCGAGCTCCGCTGCCGGCGCGAGCAATGCCCCGCGCTTCGGTCAAGACCGCGCCGGCACCACCCGAAACTCGCGTGCCTTGTCCCCCTTGTGAGGGGCAAGGCGCACGCCAGCACCTGCGCCGCTCACCCCCGCCGCGGGTCGAACGCGTCGCGCACCACGTCGGCGAACAGGTTCGCCGCCAGCACCAGCACGAACATGAACACGAAGGCCGCCGCCAGTGACCACCAGACCATCGGCTCGCGCGCAAGTTCGGCACGCGCCATGTTGATCATGGTGCCAAAACTGATCGTAGATGGATCCACGCCGATGCCGACATATGACAGCACCGCCTCGGCCAGCACCAGCCCGGAGAAATCCATCACCAGCGCGATCAGCACGATGTGCATCAGGTTGGGCAGGATGTGGCGGCGCAGGATGGCAGGCGTGCCGACGCCGAAGGCGCGCGCGGCCTGCACGTATTCGAGCTCGCGCAGCTTGAGCGTCTCGCCGCGCAACAGGCGCGCGAGGCCGGTCCAGCTGGTGATGCCGAGGATGAAACAGAGCGCGAGCAGGCGCGCATCGGAGCGCTCAGCTGCGGTATCGAACCACTCGGGGTGGGTGTCGATGACCACCTGCATCATCAGCACCGCGGCGGCGATCAGCAGCACGCCGGGGATCGCGTTGAGCACGGTGTAGACATACTGCACTGCGTCATCCACCCAGCCGCCGAGATAGCCCGCAGCGATCCCCAGGGCCACCGCGAAGGGCATCATCACCAGCGTGGTCAGGGTGCCGATCACCAGCGCGGTGCGTACGCTCTTCAAGGCCAGGTACAACACGTCCTGTCCGACCTTGTCGGTGCCAAACACGTGGTAGCGCGGTGCCAGCTCCACACCCAGCGCGACCGCCGCGAGCAGCACGCCGAGCATGACCAGCGCGGCGCGCCAGGCGAGCACGGTGCGACCGCCAAGCACCGCCGCCGCGACCTCGCCCCAGCCATGGCCGCTGCCCCGCCACACCAGGGTGGCGAGCACGACGAAGGCCGCCAGCCACGCCAGCGCCGCCTGCCCGAGCGCCCTCGCCATGCTGACGGCAAGATCGCCCGCACGCCCGGCGGCAGGCTCCTCGCCGAGGTGGGCGCCGCCGTGGAGCAGGCGCGGGTAATCGCGCAACTGGCGGCCGTCGGCGGCTTCGATCGTCTCGCGCTGGTACAAGGTCCACGCGAAAGGCGCCGAGTAGGTCTTCTCGGTCTGCAGCCGCAGCGGGGCGAGCACGGCGTCGAGCACGGACAGCACCTCGGTGGAGTACACCGGCCCGGCGCGCTCGGCTGCGCCCGCTTCCGCGGCCTGCGCCGCGTCCACGGCCGGCAGCAGCGGTCGATAGTGCAGGCTGTCGAGCATGCCGACGGCCACGAAAGCGAGCAGCACGGTCGCCGTCGCCATGCCGACGGGGCGCTTGCCCACCTTGCGCCAGGCCTCGCGCAGCGGCGCCTGGCCGCGCGCATGAAACACCGCGAGCACGCCCAGGGCGACGAGCAGCCAGAGCAGCGCATCGGTCCACAGCAGCACCGGCTGGAAGCCCCCCTCTGTTCCCATCGGCGCGCTCATTGAAGCCTCACCCGCGGGTCGGCCAGGGTGTACGAGATGTCGGTGAGGATGAGACCGACGATGTACAGCACCGAGCCGATGAACACCATCGCGCGCACCACCGCGAAATCCTGCGCGTTGATCGCATCGATCGTGTAGCTCCCCAGCCCCGGTATCGCAAAGAAGGATTCCACCAGCAGGCTGCCCATGAACAGGAGCGGGATCACCACGACCGCCCCGGTGAGGATCGGAATCAGCGCGTTGCGCAGCACATGGCGAAACAGCACCGCGAGTTCCGACAGCCCCTTGGCGCGCGCGGTGCGCACGTAGTCCTTCGAGATCTCCTCGAGAAAGAGGGTGCGGTACCAGCGCGCCGACGAGCCGATCCCGGCGAGCACGCTGATCAGAACGGGCAGCACGAGGAAGCGCGCCGCATCCAGCCCCGGCGCATAGCCCGAGATCGGCACCAGCGCCCACAGCTTGGACACCAGCCACTGCCCGCCGATGATGTAGAACAGGCTCGAGATCGACATCATCGCCACGCACAGCACCACGCCCCAGAAATCGAGGTAGGAGGCACGGAAGAAGACCAGCAGCAGTGCGAAGCTGATCGACGCGAACAGGCTGAGCACGAAGGTCGGCAGCGCAATCGCCAGCGAGGGACCCATGCGATCACGGATCTCCTGACCAATGTCGCGGCCGTCGTCGGCGCGGCCGAACTCGAGCGCGAACATGCGCAGCGACTTGTTGTAGAAGATGGTCTCGGTGAAGCGCGCGCTGCCTTTGGCCTCGTCATTGATGAACATCGGCTTGTCGTAGCCGCGCTCGACCTTCCAGCGCTCGATCGCCTCGGGCGTCGCGCGCTTGACGCCGATCTGCATGCGCGCCATGTCATCGGGCGAGTTGACCACGAAGAACAGCACGAAGGTGAGGAGGTTCACCCCGATCAGGATCGGCACCGCGTACAACACGCGGCGCAGCAGGTAA
>JBEOKH010000352.1:0-5871 GCA_040275625.1 Thauera sp.
CCAGACGTAGTTGTTCACGTGCATGCCCGAGTCTTCGCCGATGAAGAGGGTGCGCATCTTCTCCGAGTAGAACAGGTTGTCGGTGTTGGCGATGTAGTTGACGTCCGCGATGTTGCCGTTGGCATCGGCTGCGATCGGGCGACCGAGCAGCTTGTCCTCCACCAGCGCCCTGGTCGGCACGTACTCCGAGTCGATCACCTCGCCCGCGCTGTCCTTCTGGCTGGCGGCCATCGGCAGGGTGTAGGTTGCGCCGGCCTTGTTCTCCATCAGACGGATGTGATCGACCGGACCGCCGTCACCGGCCTTCATCGAACCCTCGATGCGGCTCATGGCGTAATACAGCTTCCTGTCGGCGTGGTTGATCGCCACGCCTTCGCCCTTGGTGAACTCGGTGGTGGCACCGAGGTAGGCGGCGTAACGGCGCGTCTCGAGCACCGCGGCGGCCTGCTCCTTGCCCGGCTTGAGCTTGATCCACACCGTCTGCGAGGAGCCCGCACGGGTCGGCTTCCAGCCATCGCCGGTCTGCTCGGTGAGCGAGGTCTCGAAGATGTCGACGAGCGTGATGCCGCTGTCGATAAGCGCCTTGGCCTCGGTGTGGGTGGCGCTGCCGAGCTTCACCCATACGATGTTCGCCGTGCCGCCGTCACTGCCGTCGGCTGCGGTCTGGTTCCACTTCGCCGCATAGATCGTGCCGCCCGCCTTGGGGTCGTTGGCCTTGACGCCGACGAACATGAACATGCCCGAGTACGCGCCGTCGTCGCCGAAGAAGGCGGTGCGGCCGTCCTTGGCGAAGATCGCCATCTCCCAGGTGCCGCGGCCCATGTTGTAGAGCTTGTCGACCGTGTAGCTGCCGTCCGCCTTGGGCGCGACCTCGGTGGCGTAACCGTAGTGGTAGGGGTTGGCGGTCCTGGTGTTGTCGAAGTAGACCTCGGACATTGCCTTGAGACCGGCCTGCGTCGTCGTATGGGCGTTCTCGCCCGGGACGAAGTAGAGGTCGTAGTCCTCCTCGCCGGCAAGGTGGGTGTTCCACGGCGTCTGCGAGCCGAAGCAGAAGATCCAGCCACCATTGACGCTGGAGAAATCGATCGGCTTCTGCGACTTCACGCTCAGCTTGCCGTCGGCGGCCTGCGTGAGCTCGGACAGGTTCATGCTCATCGGCATGCGGCTGTACCAGTCGGCGACCCGGTAGGCGTCCTCGCCGTTGGCGAGCACGTCGTCGTACTCCCAGTTGTTCACCAGCATCAGCTTGCCGTCGATCAACAACAGGCTGTTGGCATCGGCGGTCTCCGCGATCACCGGATCGTTGTTGGGATCGATGATCGGCTCCATCTCATGGTTGAAGATCTGGGCGGCCGCGTACTTCTTCCCACCGGCTTCGCTGGTCTGGTCGGTGTTCCTGAACAGGCTGTGGTAGGTGAGCGGGAAGCGCTCGGTGCTGCCATCTTCGTAGGTGATCGTCGCCTCGGAGGTGCTGTAGGTTTCCAGCATCTCCGCCTCGGTCTTCGCCGCGGGCGTGGCCGTGAAGGCGATCGACTTGAAGGCGGGCGCGACCGGATCGTCATCGTCGGTACAGGCGGAGAGCGAGAGGGCGATCGCAGCGGCGAGCGTGCTCAGGACCAGGGGATGGCGGGCGATTTTGGGCATGGAATCCTCGTAGGGGGCCGGTGGAGTAACGCGCAAGGATTCTTGCCGAGCCATGTTGCAGGGATGTTTTGGACAGATTTCAACTTCCCGGTCAGCGTTGTGCGCCTGCCCGCGCCTTCGAGCGCGGTAAACATATGCTTCGAAAGCCCAAGCTGGAATAATCCACAGCTCCAGACCACCGCTGCACCGTCCGATGTCCGATCCCGCTCCGATCTTTGCCGCCGACGGCCCGCTCGCCACCGCGATCCCGGGCTTTCGCGCGCGTCCGCAGCAGATCGAGATGGCACAGAAGATCGCCGAGGCGCTGCGCGGGAACCGTGTACTGGTGGCCGAGGCCGGCACCGGCACCGGCAAGACCTTCGCCTACCTGGTGCCGGCGCTGCTGGCCGGCGGCAAGGTCATCATCTCGACCGGCACCAAGACGCTGCAGGACCAGCTCTTCAACCGCGACCTGCCCACCGTGCGCGCCGCGCTCAAGGTGCCGGTCACGATCGCGCTGTTGAAGGGCCGCGCCAACTACGTCTGTCACTACCACCTCGAGCGCAACGCCCGCGACGGCCGCTTCCTCACCGCGCAGGACGCCGCCGACCTGCGCGCGATCGGCCGCTTTGCCAAGCTCACCCAGACCGGCGACAAGGCCGAATGCACCGACGTGCGCGAGGACTCGCCGGCCTGGATCGCCGCCACCTCGACGCGCGACAACTGCCTCGGCCAGGACTGCCCGAACAAGGAAGAGTGCTTCGTGATGCAGGCGCGGCGCAACGCGATGGACGCCGACGTGGTGGTGGTCAATCACCACCTCTTCTTCGCCGACGTTATGCTTCGCGACGAGGGTATGGGCGAGCTGCTGCCGGCCTGCAACGCGGTGATCTTCGACGAGGCCCACCAGCTGCCCGAGACCGCGAGCCTGTTCTTCGGCGACAGCGTGTCCACCGCGCAGGTGCTGGAGCTGGCACGCGACACGCGCTCCGAGACGGTGGCCGCGGCGCGCGACTGCGTGGCGATGATCGACCAGACGCGCAATCTGGAAAAGGCCGCGCGCGACCTGCGCCTGGTGTTCGGCACCGAGAGCGCACGCATCTCCGCCGCGCAGGCCGCCGAGCGCGAGAACTTCGACCCCATGGTCGAGGCGCTGGAAAAGGCGCTCGCCGACTTCCAGTCCGTGCTCGACACCCAGGCCGAGCGCTCCGAGGGCCTCGGCAACTGCCTGCGCCGCACCGCAGAGATGGCCGAGCGCCTCGCCAGCTGGCGCAACCCGGACGCCAAAGACCTGATCCGCTGGGTCGAGGTCTTCACCCAGTCGCTCGCGCTCAACGCCACGCCGCTGCATGTGTCGGACGTGTTCAAACGTCAGCTCGAGGGCCACCCGCGGGCGTGGGTGTTCACCTCCGCCACGCTCGCAGTGGGCAAGGCGGATTTTGGCCACTACTGTCGCGAGCTGGGCCTGGCGTGGATGGATCCGCCACCGCTCACCGCGGTGTGGGGCAGCCCTTTCGACTACGCCGAGCAGGCGCTCCTGTACGCGCCCGCCGGCATGCCCGACCCCAACTCGCCCGACTACATCGAGCGCGTGGCAAAAGTGGCGCTGCCGCTGATCCGGGCAGCGCGCGGGCGCGCCTTCGTGCTGTGCACTTCCCTGCGCGCGATGCGCCGCATCCACGAGCTCATCCTCGACGGCCTTGCGCAGGGCGGCGACGAGCTGCCGGTGCTGCTGCAGGGCGAGGGCTCGCGCACCGAACTGCTCGAGCGCTTCCGCCGCCTGGGCAACGCGGTGCTGGTGGCGAGCCAGAGCTTCTGGGAGGGCGTGGATGTGCCGGGCGATGCGCTGTCACTTGTGGTGATCGACAAGCTGCCGTTCGCGCCGCCCGACGACCCGGTGCTGGCCGCGCGTGTGGAGCACATGCAGAAGCAGGGCCTGAGCCCCTTCGTGCATCACCAGCTGCCCAAGACCGTGATCAACATGAAGCAGGGCGCAGGGCGACTCATCCGCAGCGAGCGCGACCGCGGCGTGCTGTGCATCTGCGACCCGCGCATGATCGACAAGTCCTACGGCAAGGTGGTGTGGCGCAGCCTGCCGCCGATGCGGCGCACCCGCGCCGAGGCCGACGCCGTAGCCTTCCTCGAGGGCCTGCCGCCACCGCGACAGGGCGCCTGAGGGCGGTCTGTTGTATTCTCCCCGGTCTCGCATCTCCAACCCGACTGCGGCCTTTCAATGAACGTTTTCGGTTTCGCCGGCTGGTCCGGCTCCGGCAAGACCACCTTGGTGGAAAAGCTCATTCCAGTGCTCACCGCGCGCGGCCTGCGCGTCTCGGTGATCAAGCACGCCCACCACGGTTTCGATCTCGACAAGCCGGGGAAGGACTCCTGGCGCCACCGCGAGGCGGGCGCCACCCAGGTGTTGATGCTGTCCAACGACCGCTGGGTGCTGATGCACGAGTTACGCGGGGCCCCCGAGCCCACGCTGGAAGAACAGCTCCGCCTGCTTGAACCCTGCGACCTCGTGCTGATCGAGGGCTACAAGGCCGCTTCGGTACCCAAGATCGAGATCCACCGGCCGTCACAGGGCAAGCCACCGCTGTGGCCAGAGAACGCGCATGTGGTGGCTGTGGCCACCGACGCCGATATCGACTGCCCGCTGCCGCGCTTGCCGATCAATGCGCCGGAGGCGGTCGCCGACTTCATCCTCGACTACTTGAAGACCCAATGAACGGCAAGATGCTCACTTTTGATGAGGCCTGCGAGCAGCTGCTCGGCTTCGTCCGCCCGGTGCGCGAGATCGAGCAGGTGGACACCATGCTTGCTGCCGGCCGCGTGCTCGCGGTGGCGCAGCACTCCACGATCGACCAGCCGCCGATGGACAACTCCGGCATGGATGGCTACGCGCTGCGCGCGGCTGACGTGCCCGCCGCCGGTACCCGGCTGCCGGTGAGCCAGCGCATCCCGGCCGGCAGCGTCGGTCACGAACTCGCACCCGGCACCGCGGCGCGCATTTTCACCGGCGCGCCGCTGCCGCCCGGGGCCGACACCGTGGTGATGCAGGAACTGTGCGAGCACGATGGCGATGACGTCGTAATCAACACCGTGCCACGGCTCGGCGAGGCCGTGCGCAGAATGGGCGAGGACATCGCGGTCGGCGACCTGGTGCTGCCTGCAGGCGTACGCCTGAGTCCGCAGGCGGTGGCGCTCGCGGCCTCGGTCGGGCTGGCCCGGCTGCCGGTGCTGCGCCGGGTGAAGGTGGCGATGTTCTCCACTGGCTCCGAACTTGTGATGCCGGGCGAGCCGCTGCCGCCGGGCGGCATCTACAACTCAAACCGCTTCATGCTGCGCAACCTGCTCGGCGCGCTCGGCTGCGAGGTCGAGGATTTTGGCATCGTGCCCGACCGCCTCGAGGCCACGCGCGCGGTGCTGCGCCGCGCCGCGCAGGGTCACGACCTCATCCTCACCAGCGGCGGCGTGTCGGTGGGCGAGGAGGACCATGTCAAACCCGCGGTCGAGGCCGAGGGCAGTCTCGACATGTGGAAGATCGCGATGAAGCCGGGCAAACCGCTGGCCTATGGTCACGTGCATGGCGCCGCCTTCATCGGCCTGCCAGGCAACCCGGTGTCGAGCTTCGTGACCTTTGTGATGATGGTGCGTCCCTTCCTGCTCGCAACCCAGGGTGTGGGCGAGGTGGCGCCGACCTCGATCACGCTGCGCGCCGACTTCGACTGGCCGCGGCCCGACCGCCGGCGCGAGTTCCTGCGTGCGCGCATGAATGCGCAGGGCGGGGTGGAGTTGTTCGCCAACCAGGGCTCGGCCGCGCTGAACTCCACGGTATGGGCCAACGGCCTGGTCGATATACCGGCCGACACGGCGATCACGCGCGGCGAGCCGGTGCGCTTCCTACCCTACGGCGACCTGCTCAACTGACACGGTTTCGGACCACTACGAACATGACGACGACAGTGAAGATCCTCTATTTCGCCAGCCTGCGCGAAGCGGTTGGCCAGGCCGCCGAAGAACTCCAGATGCCCGCCGGTGTGGCCACGGTCGGCGCGTTGCGCGCCTACCTCGCGGCGCGCGGCGAAGGCTGGCAGGCGCTTGCCGCCGGGCGCAACGTGCGGGCGGCGCTCAACCAGAAGATGGCAGCCGCCGACGCACCGCTCGCAGCAGGCGACGAGGTCGCCTTTTTTCCGCCCGTGACCGGAGGCTGAACGATGGAAGCGAAGCCCGAGGTGAGCGTGCAGG
>JBEOKH010000353.1:0-5147 GCA_040275625.1 Thauera sp.
GTTTCAGGTACTAGCGCTGCGAGGCGTGGAGGTTCGAGTCCTCTTCTGGGCACCAGTTTCACAGGAAAGCCGCTCTTCGGAGCGGCTTTTTTGTTGTCCGTGCCGCGCCCAAGGATCCGAGCGTGCGGCTTTGGCGATATGCGGGACGGCGGCACGCGAGGCGTTTCCGGCGCGCAAGACGTATCCCGCAGGGGCGGCGGGAGCCGCACACTTTTCGTCCAGGGAGCAGGCGTCGCAAGCGCAAGCCCCGCAATCGTTCGCGGCTTCCGCCGCTCCTGCAGCAGCCTCAGTGGCGACCTGCGACACGCGTGGGCCTTGCTCGTTGCGCATGAAGCGCAAGTTCCCCTTCCCGGAAGCGAAACCGTTTGCTATTATGCGCCTCCCTGCCCAGATGGCGGAATTGGTAGACGCACTAGTTTCAGGTACTAGCGCTGCGAGGCGTGGAGGTTCGAGTCCTCTTCTGGGCACCAAACGCAGGGAAAAGCCGGCTTTCAGCCGGCTTTTTTCGTTCACCGGCCGGTGCTCAGCATGGTTTTCAAATGCGCCGCGGGAGCGGGCCTGCTCGCGAACCGCCCCCTCGAGGCCGCCATTCGCGGGCGAGCCCGCTCCCACGGATTGTGCGATTCGATCAGGCGCCAAACGGATGACGGCGCAGGATGGTTTCGTCGCGCTCGGGGCCGGTCGAGATCACGTCGATCGGAATCTCGCAGATTTCCTCGATGCGGTGCAGGTAGGCGCGCGCCTCCTGCGGCAGCGCATCCCAGCTTTGTGCGCCGAAGGTGGTGCCGCTCCAGCCTTTCATGGTCTCGTAGATCGGCTCGCAGCGCGTAACCTCTTCCGAACCCATCGGCAGCAGGTCGATGCGCTTGCCGTCGAGCATGTAGCCGGTGCAGAGCTTGAGCTCTTCGAGCCCGTCGAGCACGTCGAGCTTGGTGATGCAAAGGCCGGTGACACCATTGATGATGATCGAGCGCTTGAGCGCGGCGAGATCCAGCCAGCCGCAGCGGCGCTTGCGGCCGGTGACGGTGCCGAACTCGCGGCCCTTGGTCGACATCTGCTCGCCGGGCACGCCTTTGGTCTCGATGTCGAGCTCGGTCGGGAAGGGACCACCACCGACGCGCGTGCAGTAGGCCTTGGTGATGCCCAGCACATAGTGCAGGCGGCTGGGACCGACGCCCGAGCCCGCCGCAGCCTGGCCGGCCACGCAGTTGCTCGAGGTCACGAACGGGTAGGTGCCATGGTCGATGTCGAGCAGGGTGCCCTGCGCACCTTCGAACAGCAGCGAGCCGCCGGACTTGTTGATCGCGTAGAGCTCGGCCGACACGTCCGCCACCATCGGCAGCAGCTCGTCGACGTCGGCCATCGCCTCGTCGAACACGGTCTGAAAGTCGACCGCCTCGGCACCCAGATGCTGCGTGAGCACGAAATTGTGGTATTCGAGGTTCGCCTGAAGCTTGGCGGCAAAGCGCTCACGATCGAAGAGGTCGTACACACGCAGCGCGCGGCGGGCGACCTTGTCCTCGTAGGTGGGGCCAATGCCCTTGCCGGTGGTGCCGATCTTGTCGCCGGCAGACTTCGCTGCCTCGCGCGCGCGATCGAGCGCGGAGTGGTAGCCGAGAATCAGCGGGCAGCCGGGGCTCACGCGCAGGCGATCGCGCACCTTGATGCCGCCGGCTTCCAGGGTGCGGATCTCGGACAGCAGATGATGGACATCGAGCACCACGCCGTTGCCGATGAAACAGGCCACCCCCTCGCGCACGATGCCGGACGGCACCAGGTTGAGCTTGTATTCGGTCTTGCCGACCACCAGCGTGTGACCGGCGTTGTGCCCGCCCTGAAAACGCACCACGCCTTTCGCGTGGTCGGTCAGCCAGTCGACGATTTTGCCCTTGCCTTCGTCACCCCACTGGGTACCGACGACGACGACGTTCTTTGCCATTTTTTACTCTCCCTGTAACGGCACGACCGCCCAGCGATCGCTCCGCTTCACCAGTTGCCGGTCGCAACCGGCCTCGTTCCAAGTTCCTTCATGCCCGGGCAGTGCCGTCAGCACGATCTCGCCGCGGGCTCGCAATGTCGCGATCTCGGCAGCGAGCGCGACATCGTCGGCCAGCGGCGCGAGCACCGCCCCTGCCGGCATCGCAGGCGCTGGCAGGTGCCAGGCGAGCTCGCGCAGGTCGAGGCTGAAACCGGTCGCCGGACGTGCGCGGCCGAAGGCCTCGCCGACGCGATCGTAGCGCCCGCCGAGCGCGAGCGCGGCGGGCGACTCGGCGCCGTAGGCGGCGAACACGATGCCGCTGTGATAGTGGTAGCCGCGCAGGTCGGCGAGGTCGAAGCTGATCGGTAGATCACCGAGCGCGACCGCCAGCCGGCGCAGCTCGGCGAGCGGACCGGCGATCTCCGCATCCTGCGGCAGGCGGGCCGCCGCCTCATCGAGCACTTCGGGGCCGCCGTAGAGTTCGGGCAGCGCGAGGAGCGCGCTGCGCACCGGCTCGGCAACGTCGGCGAGCACGCGGCGCAGCTCGGGGACGTCCTTCGCCTGCAACAGATCGAACAGCTCTTCCTCCCGCCCCGGCACCAGGCCCGCACGGCCGGCAAGCGCATGGAACAGGCCAACGTGGCCGATATCGATGCGCGATGCCGGCACCTCGGCCAGGCGCAGCACCTCTGCGAGCAGGTGCAGGATCTCGAGGTCGGCCTCGAGGCCGGCATGGCCGTAGAGCTCGGCGCCGAGTTGCAGCGGCTCGCGGGTCGCGGTCAGCGTGGACGGCAGGGTGTGCAGCACGCTGCCGCAATAGCAAAGCCGCGACACGCCACGCCGATTGAGCAGGTGGGCGTCGATGCGGGTGACCTGCGGCGTCATGTCGGCACGAACGCCCATGGTGCGCCCTGATAGCTGGTCGACCAGCTTGAAGGTGCGCAACTTCAGATCCTGGCCGGCACCAGTGGTCAGCGAGTCGAGATACTCGAGCAGCGGCGGCATCACGAGCTGGTAGCCGCGTACCCGGAAGGCGTCGAGCAGCCTGCGGCGCAGGCTTTCGAGGCGGTGGGCGTCGGACGGCAGCGCGTCCTGGATGTGATCGGGCAGAACCCAGCGCATGGTGGTATCAGAGAACGAAGAAGAGCAGGATCACCCCGACCAGCATGGAGCTCAGACCGATGAAGCGGATCTGTCCATCGGCCATGCTGGCGAGGCGCAAAAAAGTTTCGCGCCAGGCTGCTGGCGCGACGAAGGGCAGCAGGCCTTCGATGATCAGCATCAGCGCGAAGGCCGTGAGTAGCGAGCTTCCCATGAAGGCATCAGTTGCGCGACGCGCCTCCGGCATCCTTCATGAAGCGGAAGAAGTCCGAGCTGGGATCGACCACGAGCACGTCATCCTTGCCCGAGAAGCTCGACCGGTAGGCTTCGAGGCTGCGGTAGAAGGCGTAGAACTCGCGATCCTTGCCGAAGGCTTCGGCATAGATCGACGTGGCCTTGGCATCGCCCTCGCCCATCGCCTCCTGCGCCGAGCGATAGGCCTCGGCGATGATGACCTCGCGCTGGCGATCGGCGTCTGCGCGGATGCGCTCGGCCTCTGCGGCGCCCAGCGAGCGCAGCTCGTTGGCCACGCGCTTGCGCTCGGCCTCCATGCGGCGATAAACCGATTCGGAGACCTCGTTGGGCAGGTCGACCCGCTTGAGGCGGACGTCCACGATCTGCACGCCGATGGTGCGCGCGTCGCGGTCGGCGCGCTCACGCATCTGCTCCATGATGGCTTCGCGCTCGCCGGAGACGACGTCATGCACGGTGCGGCGACCGAACTCCTCGCGCAGTCCGGCGTTGACCGTCTGCGTAAGACGCGTACGCGCGCGCGCCTCGTCGCCGGCGACCGACTCGTAGTAGAGGCGCGGGTCGACGATCCGCCACTTCACGAAGTGGTCGACCAGCACGTTCTTCTTCTCGGAGGTGATGAAGCGCTCGGGCTCGGGCGTATCCATCGTCAGGATGCGCTTCTCGAAGTAGCGCACGTTCTGGATGAAGGGCAGCTTGGCATTGAGGCCGGGCTCGGAGATGACCTCCTTGACCTCGCCGAGCTGGAACACGATCGCATATTGGCGCTGGTCGACAGTGAACAGCGACATCGAGGCGATCACGACGATCAGCAGCAGTGTGCCGCCGATCAGGGACATCTTGTCACGCATCAACGCTCTCCCCGCTCACGGCTTCTCATCAATTCCCGATTGCGCGGATCCAGCGACGGCATTGGCGCGTTCGCGCTCAAGCCAGCGGCGGATTGCGAATCGGGCACCACTGCGGCCGCGGCCCCCGAGCGGGTTCCGGACTGCTGCATCAGCTTGTCGAGCGGCAGCATCAACAGGTTGCCATTGCCCTTCGCGTCAATCATGACCTTGGTGGAGTTGGACATGACCTGCTGCATGGTGTCGATATACATGCGCTCGCGGGTGACCTCGGGGGCGCGACTGTACTCGGTGAACACCTGGCTGAAGCGGCTCGCCTCGCCCTCGGCGTTGGCGACCACACGCTCGCGGTAGGCGTTGGCTTCCTCGATCAGGCGCGAGGCGGTGCCGCGCGCACGCGGGACCACGTCGTTCGCGTAGGCCTCGCCTTCGTTCTTCTGCCGCTCACGGTCCTGGCCGGCCTTGACCGCGTCATCGAACGCGGACTGCACCTGCTCGGGCGGCTGTGCGTTCTGCATGGTGACGCGGCTGACCTGGATGCCGGTCTCGTAGCGGTCGAGGATGCGCTGCATCAACTCGTGTGCGGTGGTCGCGATCTCCTCGCGGCCCTCGTAGAGCACGAAGTCCATGCGGCTCTTGCCGACGATCTCGCGCATTGCGGTCTCCGCGGCCTGACCCACCGCCTCATCGGGGAAGCGGTTGTTGAACACGTAGTTCTCCGGGCTGTTGAGCACGTACTGGACGGCGAACTGGATGTTGATGATGTTCTCGTCGTCGGTGAGCATCAGCGATTCGCGCAGCACCTTGTTGCGCTCGGAGCCACGGTAGCCCACCTCGACCGTGCGCACACCGGTGAGGTCGACGATCTCGTGGGTCTCGAACGGCGCCGGGAAACGCCAGCGCAAGCCCGGCTCGGTGGTGGCGACGTACTCGCCGAGGCGCAGCACCACGGCGCGCTGGTTGGCGTC
>JBEOKH010000354.1:0-5460 GCA_040275625.1 Thauera sp.
ACACCTACAGCCACCTCTACGGCCTGCCCACCACCGGGTTGCGCTTCTTCACCGTGTATGGCCCCTGGGGGCGCCCGGATATGGCGCTGTTCCTGTTCACCAAGGCCATCCTTGAAGGGCGCCCGATCGACGTCTTCAATCATGGCCGCATGCGGCGCGACTTCACCTTTGTCGACGACATCGTCGAGGGCGTGCTCCGCACCATTGACCATGTCGCCGAGCCCGACCCGGCCTTCGATCCGCTGCAGCCCAACCCGGGCACCGGCAGCGCGCCCTACCGCGTGTTCAACATCGGCAACCATGACCCGGTTGACCTGATGGCGTTCATCGCCGCGATCGAGGACGCGCTCGGCACCACCGCACAGAAGAACTTCCTGCCGCTGCAGGATGGCGATGTGCCGGCGACCTATGCCGACACGGCCGCGCTCGACGCATGGACCGGTTTCGCGCCGGCGACCAGCGTGCGTGACGGCGTCGGCCGTTTCGTGGCCTGGTACAAGGACTATTACCGGGTCTGATCCGCGGTACCGTGCCGATCTTCAACGTTCGACCCGTCGCGGCCCCTGGCCCGCCGGCGGCAGGAATCGATGGCCACCTACGCAATCGGAGACATCCAGGGCTGCTTCGCCGCCCTCGATCGCATGCTCGACCGGATCGCCTTCGATCCTGCCGTCGATCGCCTGTGGATCGTTGGCGACCTGGTCAACCGGGGGCCGGAGTCGCTGCGCGTGCTGCGCTTCCTGCGCGGGCTGGGCGATGCGGCGAGCATCGTGCTCGGCAATCACGACCTCTACCTGCTGATGGTGGCCGCGGGCCTGAAGCGGCGCGAAGGCGATGACACGCTGTTTCAGGTGCTGGAGGCACCCGACCGCGAAGAGTTGCTCGAGTGGCTGAGCTACCTGCCGCTGCTGCAGGTGCATGGCGATCATGTGCTGGTGCATGCCGGCCTGCTCCCCGGGTGGACGGTGACGCGCGCGCAGGCGCTGGCCGGCGAGGTGGGCGCGGCGCTGGCCGGGTCAAGGTCGCGCGAGTTCCTGCTTCATCTCGCGGGTAACCGGCCGGATCGCTGGTCGGACGGGCTCAAGGGCTGGGACCGCCTGCGCGTGATCGTCAATGCGCTGACCCGGCTGCGTTTCTGCACCGCACAGGGGCATATGGACCTGCGCGCCAAGGGCGCACCGCACAAGGCGCCGCCGGGCATGCTCCCGTGGTTCCGCGTCCCCGACCGTTTCAGTCGTACCCACACCATCGTCTGCGGTCACTGGTCGGCGCTGGGGTTCTATCGCGAGCCGGGGCTGGTCGCGCTCGACTCGGGCTGCGTCTGGGGCGGCAAGCTCACCGCCTTGCGCATCGAGGACGATGTGGTGTTCCAGGTGCCGGGGTGAGGGCTGCGGTGGGCGTCTGACCCGGTGTTCGCGTGACCGCGCGTGATCGTCTGCCAGCGGAGGTGCAGGACGGCGCAGCGCCGGCGGGCTGCTCGTGCCGAGTGCGCAGTTTCCCGGCCCCTTCCTCCGGCAGGGAGGTGCGCAAAGGCGGCCCGAGGGTCAGTCGTGACCCGCCGGTGCGACCTCGATCGCCCCCGCGATCGTGGCTCGCGCCTGCGCAGCGAGCGTGCGCCGGTCGATGCCGTCGGCGGTGGCGATCGGTGCTGCCACGGTGATGCGCGCGATCGTGCACCGCGCAGCGATGATGTTGGCGATGCACTCGGCCAGGCTCATGTCGCCGACGTAGGCGGCGGTGTCACTGAAGCGGTCGTCGGGGCTGCGGTACTGCAGCGCCAGGGGCTGCACCGGATGGCCGCAGGCGATCGCCGGCTGCAGCAGGGCGGCGTGGAAATGCAGCAGGGTGCTGCCGTCGGTGGTGGTGCCTTCCGGGAAGATCGCGACGTTGCAGCCGGCGTCGAGCAGGGCGGCGGTTTCCGCGTTGATGATGCGGGCATGGCCACGGCTGCCGCGGCGCAGGAAGATGGTGTCGTTCTTCGCCGCCAGCCAGCCGATCACCGGCCAGGCGCGCACCTCGGCCTTGGACACGAAGGCCGCCGGGGCGAGTGCGTTGATCACGAAGATGTCGACCCACGAGATGTGGTTGGCGACCACCATGCACCCCTGCGCCACCGCCTCGCCGCGTGCTTCCAGCCGCAGGCCCAGCACCTGCAGCAGGCGCAGCGACCAGCGCTGGCGCAGGGACTGGTGGGTGGCACGTGCGGTGAAAGGATGGACAAGCACGATGGTCAGCGCGCCGTGCACGACGTGCAGGGCCAGCCGCGACCAGCGCCAGGCGCGCAGCAGCGCTCCGGCGCGCGCGCCGACGTCGGTCGTGGCAGAAACCGGTGCCGCGAGGTCATGCGGACCCTGGCGACGCGCCTCCGTGCCGAGCGCGGTGGCGGCCTGCGTGGTGGCATTCATCAGCGACTCTCGTGAGCGCGGTGGGCGAGTGGCGTCGTTCAGTCGTTGCGTCCCATGAAGTGGCGGGCGTAGCGCGAATCGACGCGGCCAATCGGCATCAGGATCGGCAGGTCTGCCGTGTTGAAGTCGGGGTCCCAGGCCGGCGCGCCACAGACCCATGCTCCCGCGCGCAGATAGCCCTTGATCAGCGGCGGCGCCTCGGTGTCGAGGTCGCCGCGCAGGCTGTCGAGCGGCAGCGGGCAGCGCGGGAAGACGTGGTATTCGAGCGGGGCGAGGTGCTGGCCGCGCAGCCGATTATACAGGCTGGCCGCGGTATGCCCGCCGTCGGCCATGCTCACCGAGGCGCAGCCGATCAGGTAGTCGTAGCTGTTTTCCTGCATGTAGCGCGCCAGCCCCGACCACAGCAGCGCGATCACCGCGCCGCTGCGGTATTCGGCGTCGATGCACGAGCGGCCGATCTCGACCAGGCGGCTGCGCAGGTGCTGCAGGCGGGTGAGGTCGAATTCGTTCTCGGAGTAGTAGCCGCCCACCCGGCGCGCCGCCGAAGGCGACAGGATGCGGTACGTGCCGACGATGCGGCCGGCGCCCTCGTCGCGCACGATCAGGTGTTCGCAGAAGGGGTCATAGATGTCGCGGTCGACGCCGGGGCTGCGGGTGGGGAGGCGGGCGCCCAGCTCGTCGGCGAACACGCGGTAGCGCAGCTTCTGCGCCTCGAGGATCTCGGTCTCGCTGGTGGCGAGGCCGACGTGCAGGTTGCGCGACCGGCGTGCGGCGCCGTCGTGGCGGGGCTGGAGGTGCTGGAGCATGGCCTGGGTTCCGTCATGTTGAGTCCGGCCATTCTGGAAAGGCGTCGTTGCGATGCAGTGACGCGGTGGTTACGATGCGGTGACGCAACGCACCACGGAGGACGACCCGACATGCAGCAGCGCACCCCCCCTGAACACGACGCCGGCTGCGTCTTCTGCCGAATCGCGCGCGGCGAGCTGCCCGCCTCGAAGGTGTTCGAGGACGCCGACACGCTCGCCATCATGGACATCCAGTCGGTCAATCCTGGCCACATGCTGGTGCTGGTGAAGCCGCACCGTGCCAACGTGTATGCGCTCGACGATGCGCTCGCCGGCGCGGTGTTCCGCACCGCGGCGCGCATGGCACGGGCGGCGAAGAAGGCCTTCGGCTGCGAAGGCGTGACGCTCTTCCAGGCCAACGAAAAGGCGGGTGCGCAGACCGTGTTCCACTTTCACATCCATGTGCTGCCGCGCTGGGAGGGCGACGGCATGGCGCTGGCCTGGCCGGTGAAGAACCCGCCGCGCGCGGCGCTTGAGGAGATGGCGGAAAAGCTGCGCGGGGCGCTTGCAGGGCACGACTGACGAGGAGCGACCCCGCTGCGCAGAAGCGGCGGGGTCGCAGCGGCGGCGCTGCGTATAATCGCGCCGTCTTCAATCCCCCGCCTGCATGCCACCCATGTCCATCCTCGTCTGCGGATCGGTCGCCTACGACTCGATCATGGTCTTCCACGACCGCTTCCGGAATCACATCCTCCCCGAGCAGATCCACATCCTCAACGTCTCCTTCCTGGTGCCCGACCTGCGCCGGGAGTTCGGCGGCTGCGCCGGCAACATCGCCTACGGGCTCAAGCTGCTCGGCAGTGATCCGTTGATCGTCGCCACCGTGGGCGAGGACGCCGGGCCTTATCGAGCGCGCCTGCGCCAGCTTGGGCTGCGTGAGGACTTCGTGCGCGAGGTGCCTGGCACCTACACCGCGCAGGCCTTCATCACCACCGACCTGGACGACAACCAGATCACCGCCTTCCATCCCGGGGCGATGTTCCACTCGCACCTGAACGACGTGCGTGCTGCGAGCGATGCCACGCTGGGCATCGTGTCGCCCGACGGCGCCGACGGGATGCTGCGCCACGCTGACGGCTTTGCCGCGGCGGGCGTGCCCTTCGTGTTCGACCCCGGTCAGGCGCTGCCCATCCTCGGTAGCGAAGCGTTACTGAAATGCCTGCAACAGGCGCGGTACTGTACGGTCAATGATTACGAGGCGCGCCTGATGTGCGACAAGACCGGGCGCAGCGAGGAGGTTCTCGCGCGTGAGGTCGAGGCCTTGGTGGTGACGCTGGGTGCGGAAGGCTCGCGCGTGCATTGGCACGGCGAGGTGTTCGCCGTGCCGGCGGTGAAGGCCGATGCGGTCGTCGACCCGACGGGTTGCGGAGACGCCTATCGCGCGGGTTTGCTGCATGGCATCGCCAACGGCTGGGATCTGCTGCGGAGCGCACGTCTGGCGGCGGTGATGGGGGCGATCAAGATCGCTCATCGTGGCGGGCAGAATCACAATCCCTCGCGCGCGGACATCGGGCTCCGCTACCGCGAGGCGTTCGGGGAGGATTTGTGGTGAGTCGAAAGGCAATGAGAATGCGCGCCGTCGCCGGCGCGATGGTCGCAGCCCTGGTCGTGGGCGGTTGTGCGCAGGGGCTCGGTGGCGGCACCTATTCGCGTACCGAGGCGCGCCGTGCGATGACCGTGCAGTTCGGCACCATCGAGGCGGTGCGTGGCGTATTGCTCGAGGGCACGAAGACGCCGATCGGCTCGTTGGCCGGTGCGGCGGTCGGCGGCATCGCCGGCAACACGATCGGCGGCGGTAGCGGTCAGGCAGTGGCGACGGTGATCGGCGCGGTGGCTGGCGGCCTTGCCGGTTCGGCGGTCGAGGAGGGGGCGACCCGCACCCCGGGCGTGGAGGTCACGGTGCGGCTGGATAACGGCCAGTTCCTCGCCGTGGTGCAGGCCGACGAGGGCGAAGGCTTTCGCGCCGGCGAGCGCGTGCGCGTACTGCGCGACGCCGGAACGACGCGCGTCTCGCGCTGAGCTGACAGGTCATTCCTGTCGCCGCCCGCCCTCACGCCTGGCGTCTCATGGATAAAACGCATAGATCCGATAGCCTGTTGGCGCCACGCCGGGAGCGGAGAACGGGATGCGCAGCTCCACTGCGTTGCGGGCAGCGAAGGCTTCGGGTGATTGGGTGGCGGGTAGCCAGTCGGAAGGCGGCAGCACGCGGC
>JBEOKH010000355.1:0-13279 GCA_040275625.1 Thauera sp.
TGTGCCGCAGCCTCAGCGGGTGATTCGGTCGGCTGAACATCATTGCTAATCAAGAGCAATTATATGAACCTGGAGTCGTCTACGCTTCAGTCAATTGGCGGGGCGTCCTGACACACACCGCGTCTGCTGCTGGTATAGCCTCGCTGCTGTGGAGCATCTACATAGACAGAGTCGAGCCATTACTTTCCGAGGCGCGAAGCCCGAAGCCAATGCTGATAATCCAGATCAAGGATTCGGAAGGAAAGTCGGAGAGCCTCGTAATGGACGGCAGCTACGAAGATAGAGAGGTCTTTATCTCTGAGTTCACCGAGAAAGTCGAACGCCTTAGGGCCGCTGGCGACGACGAGGGCGAAACTATGATAGAGCGAATGGAAAGATCGGGCCGATGGATAAAGATCAAATAGCCTCCGACAACTGCTTGCAACAGGTGGTCATAATGCTGCGCATTTTGCCATCCGATGAAGCGCCCCCTTGAACGACAGGTTTCGTAAAAGCTCAACGGCGGAAAAGGGTCGATAGCGGGAATTGGGGATTTCCGCAACCGTTCATGCCTATCGCATATAGCCGAGCGGAATCGAGCGACTCCATTGGCCGAACTGCTGTGTGACGGGGATTTTCAAGTTGATTACCAGTCGCTAAGCGTTCAGCCGCTTTCAATCTGGATCCAAGAGTCGATCCCGTCTGACAAAACAGTACTCAACTGCCGGCCTTTCAATGACGAAGACGCAAAGTTTATGAGCGCCATCTAGACCTCATCAGAACGATCAACGATCTCAAGCTTGAACTGCCAGCCCTCGAACGCCGACAGCATACGCCCGAAGTCATTCCATGAGATTTCACGGCCATCAATCACGAGCAGAGGGGTCCGCTCCACCGCAGACTCATCCCAATCGATACGCCCCCGCACCGTCTGCTCAGCGATCTCAGTTTTCTCGCCTTCAGTCGCCAGATGCCTGATCGAGAGCAAACGGCGAAGTCGTTCGATCAGCTTCGCAAGCAATGCAAGTAGCTCTTGCTCAGGATTCCCGATGACCTGGCACTGATAGCCTGACGGGCGACCATCGCGAAGTTCAAAGGCATCCAGAACAACGATGCTCCCATGAAGACGCGTTCGGAAGAAGAAACGATGCGTTTCCCCTACGCTGTCCATGAGGTCGATCGGCTCGAGCGGGATATCTTCAAAGTGCGCAAGACCCCCTAGCCGGGCAACGTCCGCGTTGAAGCATCGAGTACAAAGCTGGCGACAGCTTCCTTCGGCACCGCGATAACTGACGATGTCGTAGTGCGGCGTAAGCTGGCCACAGCTCTCGCATGGAATCGTGTCTTGGTCCATCACGCCCCCTCGAGGTGCCTTCATTTTTGAAGCTTGCTCCGCCGGCCAGTTGCCGGCGATACCCAGGCTGATCGCCGGGCGCCGTGGCGTCAGAGTACACCCGAAAAAAACGCCCGAGGGACTCCCCGGGCGTTTTCGACTTTATTGACCTGTTCTCGACCTTATTGCCACGTTGTCGACTTTATTTGCGCGGAACAACCGGATATCAAGTGCTACGTCCTCACTCGACAGTGACCGATTTCGCGAGGTTGCGGGGCTTATCCACATCCGTCCCCTTCACCAGCGCCGCGTGGTACGACAGCAGCTGCAGCGGGATCACGTGCAGCACCGGCGACAGCATGCCGTAGTGCTCGGGCATGTGCAGGATGTGCACGCCTTCCGACTCCGGAATCTCGCTGCCCGCATCGGCGAAGACGTAGAGCTCGCCGCCGCGTGCGCGGACTTCCTGCAGGTTGGACTTGAGCTTTTCGAGCAGCTCGTCGGCGGGCGACACGGCGATGACCGGCATGTCCTTGTCCACCAGGGCGAGCGGGCCGTGCTTGAGCTCGCCGGCGGCGTAGGCTTCGGCGTGGATGTAGGAGATTTCCTTGAGCTTGAGCGCGCCTTCCATGGCGATCGGCCAGTGGCTGCCGCGGCCGAGGAAGAGCGCATGCTCCTTGCCGGCGAAGCGCTGGGCCCACTGCTCGATCTCGGGCTCGAGCTCGAGCACCTTCTGCACCGCGACCGGCAGATGGCGCAGCGCGGCGAGGCGGCGCTCCTCGTCCTCGGCGGACAGCCGCCCGTTGATCTTGGCCAGCGCGAGCGTGAGCAGCGCGAAGGCGGCGAGCTGGGTGGTGAAGGCCTTGGTGGAGGCGACGCCGATCTCGGGGCCGGCGCGAGTGATGAAGCGCAGCGCGGTCTCGCGCACGATGGCCGACTCGGGCACGTTGCAGATGGCGAGCGTGCGTTCCATGCCGAGCGCCTTGGCGTGCTTGAGCGCGGCCAGGGTGTCGGCGGTCTCGCCCGACTGCGAGATGACCACGACCAGGGTGTCGGGGTCGGGCACCGATTCGCGGTAGCGGTATTCGCTGGCGATCTCGACCGTGACCGGCAGCTTGGCGATGGATTCGATCCAGTAGCGCGCGACCAGGCCGGCGTGGTAGCTGGTGCCGCAGGCGAGCACGAGCACGCGGCGCACGCCGTCGAAGACCTCGGCCGCACGCGCGCCGAAGTGCTGCGGGGTGATGCCGGCGCCGCCGGCGATCAGCTCCAGGGTCTGGGCCAGGGCCTGCGGCTGCTCGAAGATCTCCTTCTGCATGTAGTGGCGGTACTTGCCGAGCTCGACCGCGTCGGCCGACAGGCTGGAGATGTGCACCGGGCGCTCGACCGGGCTGCCGTCGGCGCGGATGACGATGTAGCTGTCGCGGCGCAGCTCGGCGAGATCGCCGTCTTCCAGGTAGACGATCTTGCGCGTGACCTGCAGCAGCGCGGCGGTGTCGGAGGCGGCGTACATGCCGTCCTCGCCGATGCCGAGCAGCAGCGGCGAGCCGCGGCGGGCGACGATGACGCGGAAGGGGTCGGCCTCGGCGACCACGCCGATGGCGTAGGCGCCGACGAGTTCGTTGGTGGCCTGGCGCACGGCCTCGAAGAGGTCGGTGCTGCCCTGCAGCTTGTAGTGGACGAGGTGGGCGATGGCCTCGGTGTCGGTCTCGGACTCGAAGACGTAGCCCTTGCCCTGCAGGTCGGCCTTGATGGACTCGAAGTTCTCGATGATGCCGTTATGCACCACGGCGAGGCCGCCCGAGATGTGGGGGTGGGCGTTGCGCTCGGAGGGCACGCCGTGGGTGGCCCAGCGCGTGTGCGCGATGCCGATGTGGGCGGAGAGCTGGCGGGCGTCGGCGAGCGCGGCAAGCTCGGCCACGCGACCGCAGGAGCGCAGGCGGGTGAGCTCGCCGACCAGCACGGCGAGGCCGGCGGAGTCGTAGCCGCGGTATTCGAGCTTGCGCAGGCCCTCTAGCAGGACCGGGACGACGTTGTTGGTTGCGATTGCGGTGACGATGCCACACATGGCGGGGCTTCCTTGTCGGTCTTTGGATTCGGTGGGGAGGGCTGCGGCGGGCGGCGCTCAGCGCGGCTGCTTGACCGGGCGCTTCCAGTTCTCGAGGCTGATCTGCTTGCTGCGCGACACGGTGAGCTGGCCGGCGGGGGCGTCCTTGGTCAGCGTGGTGCCGGCGCCCAGGGTGGCGCCGCGGCCAACCCGCACCGGCGCGACGAGCTGGGTGTCGGAGCCGATGAAGACCTCGTCCTCGATGACGGTGCGGTACTTGTTGGCGCCGTCGTAGTTGCAGGTGATGGTGCCGGCGCCGATGTTGACCTTGCTGCCGATGTCGGCGTCGCCCACGTAGGCGAGGTGGTTGGCCTTGGAGTGGTCGGCGATGGTGCTGTTCTTGACCTCGACGAAGTTGCCCAGATGCACGTCAGCGCCGAGCACGGTGCCCGGACGGGTGCGGGCGTAGGGGCCAATCACGCAGGCCTGGCCCATGGTGGTGCTGTCGATGTGACTGAAGGGCTCGAGCCGGGTGCCTGCGCCGATGCGGGCGTTGCGGACGACGCAGTGGGCGCCGATGCGCACGCCGTCGCCGAGCTCGACCTCGCCTTCGAACACGCAGTTGACGTCGATCTCGACATCGCGCCCGACGGTGAGGCTGCCGCGCACATCGATGCGCGCCGGATCGATCAGGGTGACGCCCTCTTCCATCAGGCGGCGGGCGATGTTGCCCTGGTGGATGCGCTCGAGCTCGGCGAGCTGCATCTTGTTATTGACGCCGAGCGTCTCGGCGAAGGCGTCGGGCTGCACGGTGGTGACCTCGACGCCGTCGGCCACGGCGAGGCCGATGATGTCGGTGAGGTAGTACTCGCCCTGGGCGTTGTCGTTGCCGACGCGGCCGAGCCAGGCGCGCAGGTGCGTGACCGGGGCGACCAGGATGCCGGTGTTGACCTCGCGCACCGTGCGCTCTTCGTCGGAAGCGTCCTTCTCCTCGACGATGCGGGTGACGGCGCCGGCGGCGTTGCGCAGGATGCGGCCGTAGCCGGTGGGGTTGTCCATCTCGACCGTGAGCAGGGCGAGGCGCGCATCGCCGGCAGCGGCGACCAGGCGGCGCAGCGTGGGCACGCCGATCAGCGGCACGTCGCCGTAGAGCACCAGCGCCACGTGGCCGTCATCCAGATGCGGCAGCGCCTGCTGCACCGCGTGACCGGTGCCGAGCTGCGGTTCCTGCCGCGCCCAGGCGAGGTCGGCGGCGTCGAGGCGCTCGCGCACCACCTCGCCACCATGGCCATACACCACGCAGATGCGCTGGGCGTCGAGCGTGCGCGCGGCATCGAGCACGTGGGCCAGCATCGGCTTGCCGGCGATGGGTTGGAGGACCTTGGGCAGCACCGAGCGCATGCGCTTGCCTTGACCGGCGGCGAGAATGACGACTTGCATGGTGGAAGCTCCGGGGCGAGATGAAGAAATTCGACGGGTTTCGGGCGCGCAACCGATCGCATCCGCGCCCACGGATCGGAAAAAACGCGCGGAGTCTAGCACGCGACCTGCACCGCCGATCGTGAGCAAACGCATGGTGCGGGCATGAAAGATCACACCAGCGCAACAAAACGCGCGTCTGATTGACGCATTGCACAATTCGATTGTTTTAGCGCATGTCGCGGTCACATACAAGGTCTAGAATCGCGTGCTGCACCGCACCCAAGAATGAGAGTTGCCATGAAAGCTCCTGCCGCACAACAGATGATCCAGAACCGCACCTTCGACGAGATCCAGGTGGGCGACTTCGCCCAGCTCGTGCGTACCCTGCGCCCCGAGGACATCCACCTCTTCGCCGCCATGTCGGGCGACGTCAACCCGACCCACGTCGACCTCGAATACGCGCGCTCGAGCCAGTTCCGCGAGGTCGTCGGCCACAGCATGTGGGGCAGCACGCTGATCTCCACCGTGCTCGGCACCGAATTCCCCGGCCCGGGCACGGTGTATGTGTCGCAGGGGCTCAACTTCTGGCGCCCGATCACGATCGGCGACACGCTGACGATCACCGTCACCTGCAAGGAAAAGTTCGAGCACAACCACCACGTCCTCTTCGACTGCCTGGCGGTGAACCAGGACGGCCTCAAGGTGATCGACGGCATCGCCGAGGTGATGGCGCCGACCGAGAAGATCGCGCGCGCCCGCGTCGTCCTGCCTGAAGTCACCGTCTCCGATCGCGAGCTGCGCTATCGCCACCTGCTGTCGGTGTCGGCCGGCCTGTCGCCGATCCCGATCGCGGTGGTTCACCCCTGCGACCGCGAGTCGCTGCTGGGCCCGGTGCAGGCTGCGCGCGCCGGCCTGGTCGACCCGATCCTGGTCGGCCCCGAGTCACGCATCCTCGCCGTCGCCGAAGAGCACGAGATCGACATCAAGGGTTTCCGCATCATCGACACCGCGCACAGCCACGCCTCCGCCGAGGTCGCGGTGGCGATGTGCCGCGACGGCGGCGCCGAGGCGCTGATGAAAGGCTCGCTGCACACCGACGAGATGATGAGCCAGGTGATCAAGCACCTGCGCACCAACCGCCGCATCAGCCACGTCTTCCTGGCCGACGTGCCGACCTACCCGCACCCGCTGATGATCACCGACGCGGCGATCATCATCGAGCCGACGCTTGAAGATAAGGTCGACATCATCCAGAACGCGATCGAGCTCGCCCACATCCTCGGCTTGCCCGAGCCCAAGGTGGCGATCCTGTCGGCGGTCGAGACCGTCACCTCGAAGATCCGCTCCACCATCGACGCCGCCGCGCTGTGCAAGATGGCCGACCGCGGCCAGATCCGGGGCGGCCTGCTCGACGGCCCGCTCGCCTTCGATAACGCGGTGTCGCTGGTCGCCGCCAAGACCAAGGGCATCAAGTCGGTGGTCGCCGGCAACGCCGACATCCTCGTGGTGCCCGACCTCGAGTCCGGCAACATGGTCGCCAAGCAGCTCGAATACCTCGCCAACGCGCTGATGGCCGGCGTGGTGCTCGGCGCGCGCGTGCCGATCGTCCTCACCAGCCGCGCCGACACCGCCGAGACGCGCACCGCGTCGTGCGCGGTCGTGCAGCTCATGGCCCACCGCAAACGTGAGGCCCTCAAGGCATGAAAGCCGTCCTCGTCCTCAACGCCGGCTCGTCGAGCCTGAAGTTCGCGCTTTACCCGATCAACGGCGATGTCGCCGAAGCGCCGGCGGTGTCCGGCCAGGTCGAAGGCATCGGCGCCACGCCCGAAATCACCTTCAAGACCGCGACCGGCGAGCGCATCCACCAGCGCGTGCCCACCGAGGGCAGCCGGGGCGAGCAGCATCGTGACGCCCTCAACCACGTGTTCGCGCTCCTCAACGAGCACAACCCGGCGCTCGACATCGCCGCCGCCGGCCATCGCATCGTGCATGGCGGCGACCACTACAGCGCGCCCACGCGGCTCGACGAGGCGGTGCTGCGCACGCTCGACACCTTCGTTCCGCTCGCGCCGCTGCACCAGCCGCACAACCTGCGCGCGGTGCGCGCGGTCGCGGGGCTGATGCCGAACGTACCGCAGGTGGGCTGCTTCGACACCGCCTTCCACCGCACCCAGCCGGCGCTCGCACAGGCGTTTGCGCTGCCGCGCAAGCTGTCGGCCGAGGGCATCAAGCGCTACGGCTTTCACGGTCTGTCGTACGACTACGTCGCCCGCCAGCTGCCGCAGGTCATCGGCGAGCGCGCCAGCGGCGCGGTGGTGATCGCGCATCTGGGCAACGGCGCCTCGATGTGCGCGCTGCGCGAGGGCAAGAGTGTGGCGTCCACCATGGGCTTCACCGCGGTCGAGGGCCTGATGATGGGCACCCGCACCGGCAGCCTCGACCCCGGCGTGATGCTCTATCTGATGGAGCAGAAGGGCATGGACGCGAAGGCGCTGACCAGCCTGCTGTACAAGGAATCGGGCCTGCTCGGCGTATCGGGCATCAGTCAGGACATGCGCACCCTGCTCGCCTCCGACGCGCCCGAGGCCAAGGAAGCGGTGGACCTGTTCTGCTACCGCATCGCACGCGAGCTCGGCTCGCTGGCCGCCGCGGCGGGCGGGCTCGACGCGCTGGTGTTCACCGGTGGCATCGGCGAACACGCCGCCGCCGTGCGTGAGAAGGTCGCTGCGCTGTCGGCCTGGCTCGGGATCGCCATCGACCCCGCCGCCAACGCCGACCACGCCCGCCGCATCGACACCGCGGCCAGCCGCGTCGCGGTGGCCGTGGTGCCGACCAACGAAGAACGCATGATCGCGCGCTACACGGCCGCAACGCTGGGGCTGTAAACCCCATTCGCGCCTGCCGGCGCTCCTACAGGCGCTCCGAAGCCGGGGTTTCATGTAGGAGCGGCGGCAGCCGCGAACCAGCCACGCGGAGGCGACCGTGGTCGATGCGGAGGCGCTGCGTTCGCGCCCTCCGGCGCTCCTACGGGCGCCCGGAAGCCGGGGTCTCATGGAGGAGCGCCGGAAGGCGCGAACGCGGCCGCCCTGTGCTACCGTCATGTCCCCACCCCGACGGAGCGCATCATGAGAACGACTCGCACCCTCCTCGCCACCGCGATCATGATGGCCGCCTTCGGCGCGCTGGCGAAGCAGCCGGTCGACACCGGCCACGGCGGCGCGGTCGCCACCATCGCCGACGAAGCCAGCCGCGCCGCGATGCAGATCCTCGACGCCGGTGGCAACGCGATCGACGCCGCGGTCGCCGCGGCGGCCACGCTCGGCGTCACCGACCCGTTCAGCTGCGGGATCGGCGGCGGCGGCTTCATGCTCATTTACTCTGCCAAGGACCAGCGCGTGATCGCGATCGATCACCGCGAGGTCGCCCCGGCGAGCTTTCACCCCGGCGTGTTCCTCAACGCCGACGGCAGCGAGATGGACTGGAAGGCGACCGTGCCCAACGGCGTCTCGGTCGGCGTACCCGGCACGGTGCGCGGCTGGCACGAGGCGCTCACCCGCTACGGCACGATGAGCCTCGCCAGGGTGCTGGCGCCGGCGATCCGCGTCGCCGAGGACGGCTTCGAGGTCGGCGCCAACTTCCACCGCATCAACAAGGCCAACGAGGCCAAGTTCGCGCGCTTCTCGACCGCGTCGGCGCTCTACCTGCAGGACGGCAAGGCGCTGCCGGTCGGTACGCGCTTCCACAACCCCGACCTCGCGCAAACCTACCGCGACCTCGCGCGCGGCGGGGTCAAGGCCTTCTACGAAGGCCCGATCGCGGCCAGCATGGTCGCCGCAGTAAACCACCCGCCTGCCAATCCCGGCGTCACCGTGCTCGCGGGCAGCCTGAGCATGGCCGACCTCAAGGACTACGAGGCCCGCCTGCGCCAGCCGGTGCGCTCGAGCTATCGCGGCTACGAGGTCTACGGCATGCCGGCGCCGTCGAGCGGCGGCATCGCGATCGCGCAGGCGCTCAACATCCTCGAGACCTTCGAGCTCACCGGCAAGTCGCGCGCCGACATCGAGCACCTCTACCTCGAGGCTTCGCGCCTGGCCTTCGCCGACCGCAACGCCTACGTCGCCGATGAGGAATTCATCGATGTGCCCAAGGATGGCCTGCTCTCCAAGGCCTACGCGCGCGAACGCGCCAGGCTGATCGGCGCCGTCGCCGCCCCGGGCAAGGTCGCAGCGGGTGACCCCTACCCCTTCGAGGCCGATCCTTCGGTGCCGCTGCGCCCGCAGCCCAGGCCGCTCGCGCAGGAATCCACCCACACCACCCACCTCGCGGTGGCCGACCGCGAAGGCAACGTGGTCGCCTACACCTTCACCATCGAGGACTGGGGCGGCAGCGGCATCGTGGTGCCGGGGCGCGGCTTCCTGCTCAACAACGAGCTCACCGACTTCGATTTCAGCGGCCCCCACCCCAACGTGCCCGAGGCCTTCAAGCGCCCGCGCTCGAGCATGAGCCCGACCATCGTGCTCAAGGACGGCGCGCCCGCGTTCACGATCGGTTCACCCGGCGGCTCGACCATCATCACCACCGTGCTGCAGACCATCGTCAATCACATCGATCTCGGCATGAGCCTGGCCGACGCGCTCGCCGCGCCGCGCCTGAGCCAGCGCAACGGCGACACCACCCTGGTCGAGACGCTGCTGCAGTTCCCCGCCAGCGCGCCGGCCAGGGCACTCGAGGCGAAGGGCCACACCTGGCGCGAAACCGACCAGATCGGCGCCGCCAACGGCATCCGCTTCAACGCCGACGGCACCGTCACCGCCGTTAGCGAGCCACTCCGCCACGGCGGCGGCAGCGCGATCGCGCAGAAGCAGTAAGGAGCGCGCATTTGCCCGGCCGGCAAGGCGATCGGGTACCGGCGCAGCGGCTTGGCGGCGGCGCTGCGGCGCTGCCGCTTGGCGGCGGCGCTGCGGCGCTGCCGCTTGGCGGTTCAAGCTGCAAAGGTTCGCGGCTGCCGCCCCGCCTGCATATCGTTCGGGCGCTGTAGAAGCGGCGGAAGCCGCGAACCTCCCCCGTTTCAACCTCACCGCGGCGCTCAGCCCGCGACACCGTCCAACAGCAGCTTGACGCCCGACAACGCCAGCGCCCAGGTGGCGAACAGGAAGAACGGTCGCTCGGGGATGCGGCGCAGCAGGCGCAGGCCCAGCCACACCCCGAGCGGCACCAGCGGCACCAGCATCGCCGACATCAGCAGCGTTTCGCGGCTGAACAAGCCGATTGCAACATAGAACGGCAGCTTGGCGAGGTTGATCGCGGTGAAGAAGAACACCGAGGTGGCGACGAAGACCTCCTTCGCCAGGCGGCGCGAGAGCAGATAGGCCATCACCGGCGGGCCGCCCGCATGCGCGAGCGTGCTGGTGAAGCCTGCGCTGGCGCCGCACAACCAGGCGAAGCCCCGCGGGACATCGTCGCCCCCCGGGACCGGCGCCCCGGTGCGCAGCAGGCGGTCGGCGGCGAACGCGATCGCGATCACCCCCAGCGCGAGCTTGACCATGCGGTCGGACAGCACCCCGAACAGCAGCGTACCCAGCGCAATGCCGAGCAGCGCGGCCGGAATCAGATGGCGCAGGTCGGCCCACTGCGCCTTGCCGCGCCACACGCGGATGCCGACCATGTCCATGACGATGAGGATCGGCAGCACCACCGCGACGGCGTCACGCGGCGAGATCCACATCGACATGAACGGCACCGCCAGCCCGCCGAGTGCACCGCCCAGACCCGCCTTGGAGACCCCGGTGAGCAGGATGGCGAAGGCGGTGACGACCCAGCCGAGGGCGTCCATCTGCATCGCGCGGAACCGGTGCTTACAGGCGGCCGGCGATGAACTGCAGCGCCAGGCCGTAGCCCTGGATGCCGAAACCGGCCAGCACCGCCTCGGCGACGTCGGACAGGTAGGAGTGATGGCGGAAAGGCTCACGTCGATGCACGTTGGAGATGTGCACCTCGACGAAGGGGATCGCCACCCCGCTGAGGGCGTCGCGGATCGCCACGCTGGTGTGGGTGTAGGCGCCCGGGTTGATCAGGATCCAGCAGACGCCCTCGATGCGTGCCTGATGGATGCGGTCGACGATCGCGCCCTCGTGGTTGCTCTGGAAGCACAGCAGTTCGAGACCGAGCGCTCCAGCCTGCGCGCGCAGGCTGTTCTCGACGTCGGCGAGCGTGGCCGCACCGTAGATCTCCGGCTCGCGGGTGCCGAGCAGGTTGAGGTTGGGGCCGTTGATGACGAGGACCTTGGGCATGAGTCGCGTGCTCCGGGGGACGGGATCGGGGAAAAAGGGGTCCGCAGACCGCCCTGCAGGCATCGCTGCAGCGCGGAGGATAGCAGCGCGGTCGAGCTGCGCTGTAGGCGCAGCGCGCGTCGCGGGGCGTTGCGCCCCACGGGCACGGGCCAGCCAGAAAAGTTCGCGGCTTCCACCGCTCCTACCGCGGACCGAAGTCACCGCACCGTCCGTGGGACGGAATCGCGCCGCCGCAGGGAACAGAATCGCGGCGGTTCATGTAGGAGCGGCGGAAGCCGCGAACGGCTGCCGCGAACATTTGCCGTAAATGAAACCGCCGCGGCGCCTGCGGCCGCGGCGGCGAGGACTCAGGCGCGTTCAGCGCGGCAGCAGGCTCTCACCCATCAGGAACTCGTCGACCGCGCGGGCGCACTGGCGGCCCTCGCGAATCGCCCACACCACCAGCGACTGGCCGCGGCGCATGTCACCGGCGGCGAACACCCTGGGCACGTTGGTGGTGTAGCAGCCAGCGCCGTCGGTGCTCGCCTTGGCGTTGCCGCGCACATCCTTGTCCACGCCGAAGGATTCGAGCACGCCACCCACAGGGTGGGTGAAGCCCATCGCGAACAGCACCAGGTCGGCCTTGATCTCGAACTCCGAGCCCGGCACTTCGGACATCTTGCCGTCCTTGAACTCCAGGCGACAGGCCTTGAGGGCCTTGACCTTGCCGTTCTTGCCGATGAACTCCTTGGTGGCGACGGCGAAATCGCGCTCGCAGCCTTCCTCGTGCGAGGACGAGGTGCGCAACTTGGTCGGCCAGTACGGCCACACCAGCGGCTTGTTCTCCTGCTCGGGCGGCATCGGCATCAGCTCGAACTGGGTCACGCTGGCGGCGCCGTGGCGGTTCGAGGTGCCGACACAGTCGGAGCCGGTGTCGCCACCGCCGATCACCACCACGTGCTTGCCCTTGGCCGAGATCGGGTTGGGCTTGTCGCCGGCAACCTGCTTGTTCTGCGGGATCAGGAACTCGAGTGCGAAATGCACGCCGCCGAGCTCGCGCCCGGGCACCGGCAGGTCGCGCGGCACTTCCGCGCCGCCGGTCAGCACGACCGCATCGAATTCCTGCTGCAGTTGCTCGGGCGTGATGACTTCCTTCGCGTCGTTGACGATCCCGGCCGGCATCTCCTTGGCGCCCACCAGCACGCCGGTGCGGAAGCGCACGCCTTCGGCCTGCATCTGCTCGACGCGACGGTCGATCAGCGACTTCTCCATCTTGAAGTCGGGGATGCCGTAGCGCAGCAGGCCGCCGATGCGGTCGTTCTTCTCGAACACCGTGACGTCGTGGCCGGCACGCGCCAGTTGCTGTGCGGCCGCCAGGCCCGCCGGGCCGGAGCCGACCACGGCGACCCGCTTGCCGGTCTTCTCGTCGGCCACCTGCGGCACCACCCAGCCCTCTTCCCAGGCCTTGTCGATGATCGCGTGCTCGATCGACTTGATGCCCACCGGGTCGGTGTTGATGTTCAGCGTGCACGCCGCCTCGCAGGGCGCGGGGCAGATGCGGCCGGTGAACTCGGGGAAGTTGTTGGTGGAGTGCAGGACCTCGATCGCCTCGCGCCAGTGGCCGCGATAAACGAGGTCGTTCCAGTCCGGGATGATGTTGTTGACCGGGCAGCCGTTGTTGCAGAACGGCACGCCGCAATCCATGCAGCGCGCGCCCTGGATCGACGCCTGCTCGTCGCTCAGGCGAGCGACGAACTCCTTGTAGGTCTTCAGGCGCTTGTCGACCGGCTCGTAAGCCTCCGACAGGCGCTGATATTCCATGAAACCAGTGGGCTTGCCCATTTATGCGGCCTCCTTCTCTGCTTCGCGCGCCTGTGCCATCTCGGCCAGCGCACGGCGGTACTCGTGCGGAAACACCTTGACGAACTTCTTCCGCCAGACGCCCCAGTTGTTCAGGATCTCGCGCGCGCGCACGCTGCCGGCGAAGCGGACGTGGCGCTCGATCAGGCCCTTGAGGATGAGCTCGTCGCCCATCGTCAGGTGGTCGATGTCGACGCGGCCGTGCGATTCGAGTTCGTCGCCCGACTCCGAACCCTTGCGCGCGGCGATCTCGTCGGGCAGCGGCTCAAGCGAGACCTGCGCCATGTTGCAGCGCTGCTCGAAGCTGCCGTCCTCGTCGAGCACATAGGCCACGCCGCCCGACATGCCCGCGGCGAAGTTGCGCCCGGT
>JBEOKH010000356.1:0-7532 GCA_040275625.1 Thauera sp.
GGCCCGGCGCCATGTAGGAGCGGCGGCAGCCGCGAACCTCCCGCCGCGGAAGCCGCGAACCTCCCGCCGCGAAAGCCGCGAACCTCCCGGCGGTGCCGAGGCTGCGCCGGGCTCACTCCGCCCAGCGCAGCGACAAGCGCGCGCCACCGCCGGGCGTCAGCGCGATCCAGTGCTCCTGGGTCGCGCCGACGTAGGTCGCGGTGATCCGGTAGTGCCCGGCCTCGGGCACATCGAGCTGGCCGATCGGGCCGCAGGACGCTTCCACCTTGCGGTCAGCGAGCGGATCGTCCACGCGCGTCACCACGTCGGTGATGAAGCCGCCCGCGGCGGTGGAAAAGAACAGCGTCAGCGCGTGCATCGCGGCCTCGGCGCGCATGCGCTGCGACTCCTCGAGGCCGATGCCACCGCACTCCAGGCGCAGCATCGCCTCGCCGTCCTTCACCGCCTGGGCCGCCACCGGAGCGGCGGGCACGAGGAGGGCGAACGCCACAAGACAGGCGAGGCGAGTTCTGGCGGAGGTGTTCATGAATGCTGTTTCCAGTGAGCGCCCACAGCGGGTAACTGCATTGTTGCCGCGCGGACCGCTGCGGGCAAGCCGGCGCGCTCAGACAAGCGGTGGACGCAGCCAGTCCTGCGGCCACTCCGTCATCGGCAGCGGTCTCCCGTACAGGTAGCCCTGGAAGCCGGTGCAGCCCTGCACCTTGAGGAATGCGGCCTGTTCGAGCGTCTCCACCCCCTCGGCGACGACCTCGAGCGCGAGCGAGGCGCTCATGCCCAGGATGGCGCGGACGATGGTTTCGCTGCTCGCGTCGTCGAGCATGTCGCGGACGAAGGACTGGTCGATCTTGAGCTGGTCGAACGGCATGCGCTTGAGGTAGGACAGCGACGAATACCCGGTGCCGAAGTCGTCGAGCGCGAAACGCAGGCCGCACGCCTTGAGGTGGGCCATGCGCGCGACCGCCTCGTCGCGGTCGCCGAGAATCACGCTCTCGGTGAGTTCGAGCTTGAGGCCGGCCGGATCCACGCCGTGGCGCTCGACACAGGCGAGCACCTGGTCGACGAAGTCGGGCTGGTGAAACTGGCGCGCGCTGACGTTGACCGAGATGCTCAGCGTCCGGGTTTCCGCCTGCGCCTGCCAGGCGGCGAGCTGGGCGCAGGCGGTGTCGAGCACCCACAGCCCGATCGGCACGATCAGGCCGGTTTCCTCCGCGACCGGGATGAACACGGCCGGCGACACCCTGCGCGCCTCGGCATCGGTCCACCGGATGAGGGCCTCCGCGCCGGTGACCCGGCCCGCGGCGTCGACCTGTGGCTGGTAGAAGAGGCGGAACTCGGCGTTGGCGAGCGCTGCACGCAGGCCGTTCTCCATCGTCGCGTGGGCGTCGACCAGCGCCTGCATCTGCGGGCTGAAGAAGCGGATGGTGTTGCGGCCCTCCTCCTTCGCGGTGAACAGCGCCACCTCGGCCTGTTTCAAGAGGTTCTCCTGCGACCACTGCCGGCCTTTGAACAAGGTGATGCCGATGCTGTGGGTGACGTAACTCAGCGTGGCGGAACCGTCGAGCGCATAGGGCTCGTTGAGCGTGCGGTGGATCTCCCGCGCCAGCGCCTCGGCCTGGCGCAGGGCGTCGTCCCTGTGTGCATCGAGGTTCTCGACGATGACCCCGAAGTCGTCGTCGCCCTGGCGCGCGAGGGTGGCGGCCTCGTCGACGACCAGGCGCAGTCGGTGCGCGATGGCGCGCAGCAGCTCATCGCCGAGCGCGTGACCGCGGGTGTCGTTGAGCTGCTTGAAGCGGTCGATGTCGAGCAGCAGCAGCATGCCGAAGCGAGCGCTGTTCGCGCTCGCCAGGATCGCGTGCTGCAGGCGGTCGCGCAGCATGGCGCGGTTGGGCAGCCCGGTGAGCGGGTCGTAGTAGGCCAGGCGATGCACCAGCTCTTCGGAGCGCCGGCGCAGCGTGATGTCCTCCTTGACACCCACATAGTGGGTCACGGCCCCGTTCGCATTGCGGATCGGCGCCAGCGTGGCGAGCTCGATGAAGGGCGTGCCGTCCTTGCGGGCGTTGTGGAATTCGCCCCGCCAGACCTCGCCGCGCAGCAGCGTCGCCCACAGGTCCTGGTAGGTGGCGAGCGGGGTGGCGCCGTTGTTGAGGATGCGCGGATTGCGACCGATCAGTTCCGCGCGCGCATAGCCGCTGTTGCGGACGAAGGCGTCGTTGACGTACTCGATGCGCGCCGAGGTGTCGGTGATGACGATGCTCTCCGGGCTCTGCTCGATCGCCATCGTCAGGCGCCGGAGTTCGTGGTCGCGCGCCACCAGCTCGGCATCGCGGCGCTCGAGGCCGGCGGCCATCAGGTTGAAACCGTGCTCGAGCGCACGCAGCTCACTCACCTGCGAAGCGACCTCGACGCGTGTGCCCAGGCGACCTGCGGCGATCGCCTCCACCGCCTCGCGGATGCGCCGTGCCCAGCGCCCGATCAGGCCGTGCACGGCCAGGCGTGCGATCAGGGCGGCAAACAGTGTCACCAGCATGAGGAGCACGACGCGCAGGTAAAAGTCGCGGTCGATCGCGCCGAGCGTGGCGCCCAGCGGGGCGCCGATGGCGACCAGGACATCGTCCTCGGCAAAGCTGAGGCGGTGTGCACCATAGAGCCGCAGCGTGCCACCGGCATCGATGGTCTCGGCGAAACGATCAGGGGTGCGCGAGATGCCGAGCAGCGCCTCCAGACGCGCGGGCGGCAGGGAGCGGCCCTGCTCGCCCACCGATGAACCCGCGAGGACCACCCCATCGCGCGAGATCAGGTTGGCGTCCCAGCCCGCGGGCAGGCCGTAGCCTGCGAGCAGGCGATTGAACCACTGAAAGCCGATCGAAGCGAACAGCACCGCGCGCAGTTCGCCGCCCCCGCCCCGCAGCGGATAAGCGAACACCAGGGAGGGCTGGCCGGAGATGCGCCCCACCACATACTCGCCACGGCTGATGCCGGCGCCGCCTTGCGCTTCGGCGAACCAGGCGCGATCGCGCACCGAGATCGCCGCGGCGACGCCACGACCGCTGCAGAACAGGCGCCCGTCGGGCAAGGCGGCGCCAAGATTGTTGTAGTCGGTGAGGGTATCCAGCATCCGCCGCGCGAGCGCGGAGCAGGCCTGCGGATCGAGATCCTGCAGGTCGTTGGCGTGCGCCATGACCTTCAGCGCGCCCTGCACCGCATCGAGCGCGAGCGCCTCCTGCTGCTCGGCGACCTTGAACATGCGCAGGACATCGCCCTCGAGGTCGCGCGCCAGCGCGCGACGCTGCGCCTGATAATCCAGCGCCACCATCGAGAAGATCGGCAGCACGGCGAGCAGCACCACGGCCCACAGGCGGAGGTTGAGCGACATCGCCAGCCTGCCCTTCATGCTCGTCTCCCCGGAAATGGTCCCCGCTCGTTGCCGAGCACCGCTGGTGCGGTTCGCATGGTGCATCAGCCGCCCATCATGGGCAATACCGGAGACGGGCGCTGCGTGCGATTGCGCACACGCCCGCCAATCCGCCTGGCGATGGGCGGGCGGGATTGAACCGGCTAAGATTGCGCCCTTGCAGCACGCCCTGAACGCAACGCTCCCGCTGCCCCGCCACCGAACGCGATACTCCGAACCGTGACCCAGCCCCTTACCGAACGCCCCCGCGTCCCCACCATCACCATCGGCCTGCGCCCTCACCCCACCACCCCGGCTGCGGATGTGCCCGGACAAGGACCGGTCGGACGCCTGCTGGCGACCATGTTCGCGCTCCCCGAGGGCGGCGCCGTGTTCGAGTTCCAGCTCGTGGAAAGCCGCATCGGCCGCCTCGCGATCCCGGCACCGTGCGCATCCGGACCCGCCGACGCGCTGTGGCAGCACACCTGCTTCGAGGTCTTCCTCGGCGTGCCGGGCGAGCCCGGCTACCGCGAGTTCAACTTCTCGCCGTCCGGCGAATGGGCCGTGTATGCCTTCCGCGGCTGGCGCGATCGGATCGAGGATTTCGCCGTCGCGGCGGCACCCGAAGTGCGCTGCGAGCACACCGAAGACACCCTGGTGCTCGAGGCCCGCCTGCCGCCGGCCCTGCTGCCGACGGTACCCGCCGGCAGCGACCTGCAGGTGAACCTGGCCGCGGTCATCGAGCACAAGGATGGCGCGCTCGAATACTGGACGCTGCGCCATGTCGCCGCCCAGCCCGACTTCCACGCCCGCGACACCTTCGTGCTGACCCTGGCCACCTCGACGCACAAGGCGGCCTGAAGGCATGGCGTACCCCGTCCGCTTCGGCCTCGAGCGCCTGCTCGAAGACCCCGCACTGCGCCGCCCGCTGGTCGGCAAGCGCGTCGCCCTGCTCGCCCACCCGGCCTCGGTGACGCGCGCGCTCACCCACTCGCTCGACGCCCTGGCCGCCCTGCCCGACCTCACCCTGGCGGCGGCCTTCGGCCCCCAGCACGGCCTGCGCGGCGACAAGCAGGACAACATGGTGGAGTCGCCCGACTACACCGACCCGCTGCTCGGCATCCCGGTTTTCAGCCTGTACGGCCAGGTGCGCCGCCCCACCGCGGCGATGATGGACACCTTCGACGTGCTGCTGGTGGACCTGCAGGACCTCGGCTGCCGCATCTACACCTTCATCACCACGCTGCGCTACGTACTCGAAGAGGCGGCGAAGCATGGCAAAGCGGTGTGGGTGCTCGACCGCCCCAACCCCGCCGGCCGCCCGGTCGAGGGCACGCTGCTGCGCGAAGGCTGGGAGAGCTTCGTCGGCGCCGGCGCGCTGCCGATGCGCCACGGCCTGAGCATGGGCGAGCTCGCCGGCTGGTTCGTCGCCAACCTGAAGCTGGACGTGGATGTGCGCGTGATCGAGATGGACGGCTGGCAGCCCGACGCTGCCCCCGGCTTTGGGTGGCCGCTGGGCGAGCGCAGCTGGATCAACCCCAGCCCCAACGCGCCCAGCCTGTGGATGGCGCGCGCCTACGCCGGCACCGTGATGCTCGAGGGCACCACGCTGTCGGAAGGCCGCGGCACCACCCGGCCGCTGGAGCTTTTCGGCGCCCCCGACCTGGATGCACGCGCGCTCATCGCAAAGATGCGTGCGCTCGCGCCCAACTGGCTCGCCGGCTGCGTGCTGCGTGAGTGCTGGTTCGAGCCCACCTTCCACAAGCACGCCGGCAAGCTGTGCAACGGCGTGCAGTTCCACGTCGACGACCCGGTGCACTACGCGCACGCGGCGTTTCGTCCGTGGCGGGTGCAGGCGCTCGCCTTCAAGGCCCTCCGCCGCCTGCAGCCGGACTACCCACTGTGGCGCGACTTCGCCTACGAGTACGAACACGACCGCCTGGCGATCGACCTGATCAACGGCTCGCCGCTGCTGCGCACGTGGGTGGACGATGCGGGCGCGACACCCGCCGACCTCGATGCGCTGGCCGCGCCGGACGAGGCCGCCTGGATCGAGACCCGCCGTCCCTTCCTGCGCTACCCGGGCTGAACCGCCCCGCAAGGAATGATCCGGCGCACGGTTGCGGTCTCAGTCCCGGCCGGCAAAGGCGGGTACGCTGGCCTAGAATAAGTCCAGAGTCCCGCCCGGCGATCGACACGAGCACTGGCGCCGACCGTCGCGGGGCTGCCGTTCCCTTCCGCTCGAGGTGTCCGCCATGTTCGGCATGCCCGCAGCTCGCCCCCTTGCCTCCGCCCTTGCCGCCGCCCTCGTGCTGATCTCAGCTTCGGGCTGCGAGAACATGCAGAAGCGCGATGTGGGCACCGCGATCGGCGCCCTCATCGGCGCCATTGCCGGCAACAAGCTCGGCAATCACAGCGCCGGCGGCGCCCTGCTCGGCTCGGTGCTGGGCGGGGTGGTGGGGCGCATGATCGGCGAATACATGGACAACGCCGACAAGAAGCGGCTCGCCGAGGCCATCGACGCGGCGCCGCGCGGGAAGGAGGTGGCCTGGCGCAACGACGACACCGGGCGCGATTTCGCGGTGACGCCGACCTCGGACTTTTACGCCGACGCGGGCAAGGAGTGCCGCCGCTTCGATCAGGTCGTCTACGTCGATGGCCGGCGCGAGGTCATGGAAGGCGTCGCCTGCCGCACCCCGGGCAGCGACACCTACGATTACCGCGACCAGTCCGCGTGAGCGCCGGCGCCACCCTGCGCGAGGAGTCCCCGATGAAACGCACGATCGCACGCCGCAGCCTGTGCCTCGTCCTCGGTCTCGCCCTGGCGGTGCTGCCGCCCGCGGGCAATGCTCAATACAGCGATCATGAAGGCGATCGCCCCGCCGAGCGGGACGCCGGCAATAACTGGGTGATCCCGGCGGTCATCGTCGGCGCAGCGGCCCTGTTCGCGATCGGCAAGTCGATCGCCGAAGAGAAATCCGAGCGCCGCGACGACACCGAGGGCACGCGCGCGCTGCTGCGCGACGGCCCGCAGCTCGCCCCCCAATTCAACGCCAGCGCCTTCGGTGTGCGCGGCCTGGTGCGCGGCGGCTGGCCGGTGGTGGTCGATTACGCCCAGCACCGCCCGGGCCAGGTGATGCTGCAGATCGCGATCCCGGGCGCCGACACCGTCACGTACCGCCTGGACAAGTTCGGCCTTGGTCGCCACGTGCTGCGCTTCGAACTGCCACCCTTCCTCGGCGACCGCCTCAAGCCGGCGGTGATCGCGCTGACCGCCGCCGATCTCGAGACCGGCCAGAAGACGATCGACGGCTTCAGCATCTACGGCCTCGGCATCGGCCCGCGCGCGGTCGGCTCGGTGGCGGTCGACCGGCTGACGTTCGACCCCGGCCTGATGCGCCCGGCGCGCGGCGAGACCGCCGGCTACGCCTTTCATTCGCGCTCCGATTTCGACCATGCCGCAGTCGAGTTCATGCAGGTCACGCAAAGCCCGGACGGCTTGCGCAAACGCTACGTCAGCGGCCAGCGCATCGGCCCGGTGCAGCAGGACCGCCGCATCGAGAGTGCGCCCACGCAACGCTGGGACGGCCGCGACGACCAGGCGAAACTGTCGGCCGGCCGCCACCAGCTCCAGGTGCGGGTGTGGGACGAGGGCGGCGACTGGGTCGGCGCGTGGTCGGAGTCGTTGGTGGTCGTGCAATGAGGCGCGTGCGACAGGCCTCCTGCATCGAGCGGCGGTCAGCGCGCGACCGCCGCTGCGCGCGTGGACGGGCGGTCATGCACGCGCAAACGCCCGCTCACGGCGCGCAGCCGGTCGCCGCTCGGCCGCTGCCACGCGCACGCTCGCACCATTGCACGCGTGTGAGCGCACGGATCGCACCTTGCTCGTCCATCGTCGTCGCGTTGCCGAGCGCGAGCCACGCCGCAACGCTCGCGCCACCGGTCTGCGCCAGAGGCCAGCGCCAGTGTCGTGCCTGCAGACCATCGGAGGCGAGCAGGCCGCCGTCGATCGCGCCGCGCTCGGGAAGCAGCACGTCCGAGCGCAGCAAGGCGCTGAGGGGCCGGCCGCTGGCCGCATCCCACAGGCGCACGCTGCTGTTGCCCCACAGGATGACGCGCTCGTGGTCGAGAAGGGCTCCAC
>JBEOKH010000357.1:0-8248 GCA_040275625.1 Thauera sp.
GTTGCCGCTGCAGATCCTGCATCAGCCCCTCGGTCTGCTGCCTGTCGCTGGCCACTTGGGCGCGCTCCTGCTCCAGGCGGCTGCGCTCGCCTTCCAGCGCGCTCTGGATGCGTTGGTCGATCGCGCTTTCCCGCGCGCGCAGGCGCTCGTTCTCGGCCTTGTGCTGCTTGTTGTCGCCCAGCGCGCTCTGCAGCTCGGTGCGCAACTGCTTCACCTGGGCCACCAGCGTGGCGACGGTATCGCGCGGCGTGTCGCCAGCGATGCCCAGGGCTTTCATCTCCTCGGGCGTGAGCGTACTGGCCGCGCCCTTGGGAGCGGGCTGGCCGCCGGGCGCGCCGGAGAACAGCTTGATGCCGACGAACACCAGCAGCAGCGCCATCGGGATCAGCAGCCACTTGAGCAACGGATTACTTTTCATCGCGCGCTCCTCCGGTCGAGCCGGCCGCGGCGGCCGGCGGCAGGTTCACGCTGGCGTCGATCGGGCTCAGCGCCGGCAGCAGCGACTCGGCCAGGCCGTGGCCGCGCGTGACCAAATAGAGCACCGTGGTGTCGGACGGGGTGCCGGCCGGCCCCAGGTTCGGATGCTGGAAGGTCGCCGCCACGAAGTTCCCCTGCAGGGCGCGCGGGTCGAGGTCGAGCCAACGCGCGGCGGTGTTGGTGAGTCGCACGGCCGTCACCCACTGGTCTTCCAGGCGCCACGCGGCCAATGCCCGCGCGTGCACCGGCAACGTCGGCAGCAAGGTGTCCAGCGCGAGGCCGCGGCGCAGGTTTACGCGCCCGATGCCGGCGACCGGCTCGACGGTGCGCAGCGGCGCGTACAGGTTCTGTGCGGCATGGCGCGTCAGCACGACCGGTACCGGCGTTTCGCGCCGGGGAACGGATTTGCCCGCGGGCGCATCGGCCTGCTCGTCCGCGCCGCTTGCTGCACCGCCGCCGTAGCGCTTGGCGGGGGCTTCCGCATCCACGATGCGCACCGGCTCCAGCGGCGCCTGGCCGTCCTTCGCCGGCTCGGCGGCGATGTCGAGCAGGATCAGCGCGCCGGATTCCACGTCCTGCAGTTGCAGCCGCGTGGGCGGAATCGGCTCGCTCGCCCGCAGGTAGATCGCGCCGCCCGCACTCTGCACGCGCAGGTGATCGCCAACGCTGGCCGGCACGCCGACGCGCACATTGCGGTCGATGAAGACCACGCGCTCCTGGCCGACCACCAGCGGCACCGGCAGGGGCAGCCGCTCCCAGCGCAGGATTTCCACGGCTTGGCTGGCCGGCACGAAACCGAGGATCAGCAGGACGCCGGCCAGGGCCGACAAGGCAACGGACTTCATGGAGAGTCTCCCTGCAGGTGGCCGGAGGCGTTGGCGGGCGCGCCGGCCTGGGTCGGCGTCGGCGGCGGTTCGATGCGCTGGGGTGCGCTGGCGTAGCAGTCGAGCGCCAGGCCAAAGGGGTTGCGCTCGGGGTCGATGTCTAGCCGGACGACCTTGATGGGGTAGCGCACCAGGGCGCGCTTGACCTGCTCGGAGCCGTAGTATTCATCCGCGCTCACGTCGAGCGTGACGATCCAATCGCGGTCGGAAACCACCTTGACGCGCGTGGCCGGATCGTCGCCGTAGCCGCGGCCGGGAATCTCGTAGATGCCGCGCACGCGCTGACGCAGCTCGCCACTGGCGCGCCGGTACTCGTAGTCCTGTTGCAGAAAGGCCCGGCAGCTCGGCGTCAGGTAGGCCGACAGCGCGCGCAGGTTGCGCGGGTAGTCTTCTTCGCCGTTCGTGGGCCAGCGCTGTACCTGCTGCCAGATGTAGAAGGAGAAGGCATACACGCTCTCGGGCGGCACGTCCCACCACTTGCGCGTGCTGCCCGAGCGCAGGTCCGGCGGCACATGGATGGTCAGACTCTTCGGCGCACTCCACCAACCGAAACCGAGCAGCAGCGCCACCACGAACAACGCGCCGGCCCCCAGACGCAACGTCTTCACGTGCGCCTGCAGGTGCGCAACCTCGTTCTTGAAACGGCTCATGGCGCACCTCGATCGGCGTTGCGCCGGGTCGTCCAGTAGCCCGAGCGGGTGATGAGGCGCTGCCCGCCCAGGAGCGCTGCCAGCGCCGGGTGCCGCAATGCCAGCCGCCACTGGAGCTGCCGGTACAGCCAGGTGTCGGGCCGGCCGCGCTTCTGCGCACGCAGGAAGCCACCGCCGACGAAGACGCCCAACGCGATGCCGGCGACGATCAGCGTGGGCACCATGGCGATGCTGTGCGTGAGCCAGGCCAGCGGCAGGCCGAGCGCGAACCCGGCTGCGGCCGACAGGCCGGCGCAGATCCACAACTCGTCGGCGGTCAGCCCGCGCACGACCACCGGCTGGCGGTTCAGCCGGTGCGGCAGGAACGTCACCAGCGTGTCGCGCGGGGTCTCCGAGGGGACGGCCATCGCTTGCCGCCCTCAGAGCACGCCGGTGGCCTTGGTGAGCAGCCAGATGCCGACCACCAGCAGGATCGCGCCCACGGCGACCGTCAGGCCGAACTGGCCCCAGGTGGCGCGGCCGGTGTGGATCTCCGAGTAGCGCGTGTAGGCGTGATAGCAGACACCGACGAACATCGAGGCGACCACGAGCAGCGCGATCAGCAGCACGATGTCGTAGCCGTAGTTCTGCAAGGTCTGCAGGATGCCGCTGCCCTGGCCGCGCGATGGGTCTTCCATGGTCGGCAGGCCCTGCGCGAAGGCCGACAGCGGCAGGCCCGCGAGCGCCAGCGGCAGCAGCGCTGCGGCGATGCGGGAGGGAATGCGATGGGATGTCGTTGGCGTGTTCATGGCGTATGGCCTTTCGTGACGGTCAGGAGAGGAGGAAGAAGGTCAGCACCAGGTACATCGCCACGAAGCGCACGACGACGCCGAGGAACTGACGTTCGGTGATGCGGTGCTCGGCCCAGCCGACGTAGGCGGTGCGCATGGCCCACACGCCCCACAGCAGCAACACGGCGAACACGAAGCCCAGCACCACGGCAGCAACGGCCGAAGGCGCAAAGCCGCCGTTGGCCTGGAAGGCGGCGACCTGATCGGCAGTGGGCGTCATGGCGATGGCTCCTCGTCGTCGGCGCGGTCGCGGCGGACGTAATCGCCGGCCAGCGGGACGGGATCGCGCGGCTGGGCGCGCTGGGGCAGGAGGTAGTCCTGCAGGCCGGCGCGAACGCGCTTCAGGTCGGCGCGCAGCCGGGCGTAGTCGAAGTGGTGGCGGGCACGTTCCTGCGGAGCGGTACTGGCGGCGTGCTCGGCGAGGCGGTCGATCAGGTCGAGTTGGCGGGTGAGCGCGGCGAGCTGCTCACGCTCCGAGGCGAGGCTGTCGGCAGCGACGGCAGGCTGCAGCGCCGAGAACGACACAGCCAACACCACGGCAAGCGCAGGCCATGCGGATGTGCGGCGGTTGGTCTGTCCCATCGTGCCATTCCCCGTTGAAGCGGATGGCCAGATGCTGTGGCGCGCTCTCGCTTTGCGCCGCAGGGAATGGGAACTACGGCATGACCGGATTCCTGAGTCGAGACGGCCATCGACTGCGCAGAGCTCCCGGAATGCGGAGCTGGCGAGCGCCTACCGTGCTTGGTAGAATTGGCCAATCTTGGCTAACGAAATCCAGCGTCGGCAAATGGCAAAGGCAAGACGATGACTGATCCAGAAGACGAAATCCTGACGCTCGACGAAGTCGCCGCATACCTCAAAGCCGGAAAACGGACGGTCTATCGCTTGGCCCAGAAGGGAGAAATTCCGGCGTTCAAGCTCGGGGGCACGTGGCGCTTTCGCCGCTCCGAACTGGATCGCTGGATCGCCGAGAGCATAAACAGGAAGAAGTCGGAGGCAGTGTGAACATGGGTCAAAACAGCACTGCGAAGGAAGGGGTCCGGTTCATGACGACAACAGAAAACCAAATTGAACGAGATCTGATTGCCACACTGGAAGATCTCAAATACACCTACCGCCCCGAGATCCGCGACCGCGCCGCGCTGGAGGCGAACTTCCGCGAAAAGTTCGAGGCGCTTAACCGGGTGCGCCTGACCGACAGCGAATTCCAGCGCCTGCTCGACAGCGTCATCACGCCTGATGTCTACAACGCCGCCCAGACGCTGCGCAACATCAACAGCTTCGAGCGCGACGACGGCACGCCGCTGAACTACACACTCGTCAACATCCGCGATTGGTGCAAGAACGACTTCGAGGTGGTCAACCAGCTGCGCATCAACACCGACTACAGCCATCACCGGTACGACGTGATGTTGCTGATCAACGGTGTGCCGGTGGCGCAGATCGAGCTGAAGACCCTGGCCGTCAGCCCGCGCCGGGCCATGCAGCAGATCGTCGATTACAAGAACGATCCCGGCAACGGCTATGGCAAGACGCTGCTGTGCTTCGTCCAGCTCTTCATCGTCAGCAACCGCAGCGACACCTGGTACTTCGCCAACAACAACGCGCGCCACTTCAGCTTCAACGCCGACGAGCGCTTCTTGCCCGTCTACCAGTTCGCCAGCGAGGACAACAAGAAGATCACGCAACTGGACAGCTTCGCCGAGAAGTTCCTGGCCAAGTGCACCCTTGGCCAGATGATCAGCCGCTACATGGTGCTGGTGGCCAGCGAGCAGAAGCTGTTGATGATGCGGCCCTACCAAATCTATGCCGTCAAGGCCATCGTCGATTGCATTCATCAGAATTGCGGCAACGGCTATATCTGGCACACCACCGGCAGCGGCAAGACCCTTACCTCGTTCAAGGCCTCTACCCTGCTCAAGGACAACCCGGACATCGACAAATGCCTGTTCGTGGTGGACCGCAAGGATCTCGACCGCCAGACGCGCGAGGAATTCAACCGCTTCCAGGAAGGCTGCGTCGAAGAGAACACCAACACCGAAACGCTGGTGCGCCGCCTGCTGGCTGACGACTACGCGGATAAGGTCATCGTCACCACCATCCAGAAGCTGGGTCTGGCGCTCGACGGCACCAACAAGCGCAACTACAAGGAGCGCTTGGAACCCCTGCGCAACCAGCGCATGGTGTTCATCTTCGACGAATGCCACCGCTCGCAATTCGGCGAGAACCACAAAGCCATTAAGGAATTCTTCCCCAACGCCCAGCTGTTCGGCTTCACCGGCACGCCGATCTTCGAACAGAACGCCAGCTATCAGCAGATCGAAGGCCAGCAGGCCAGCTACCGCACCACAGACGACCTGTTCCAGCGCTGCCTGCACCAGTACACCATCACCCACGCCATCGAAGACCGCAACGTCTTGCGCTTCCACGTGGACTACTTCAAGCCCGAAGGCAAGAACCCGCCCAAGCCCGGCGAAGGCTTGGCCAAAGCCAAGGTCATCGAGACCATCCTCGCCAAACACGATGCTGCCACCAACGGGCGCAAGTTCAACGCTGTGCTGGCCACCGCCAGCATTAACGACGCCATCGAATACTTCGAAGCCTTCCAGACCCTCCAGGCGAAGAAGCAGGGAGAAGACGACGCCTTCCAGCCGCTGAACGTCGCGTGCGTTTTCTCGCCGCCCGCCGAGGGCAACAAGGATGTGCAGCAGATTCAGGAAGACCTGCCGCAGGAAAAGGAAGACAACCAAGAGGACCCGGAAGGCAAGAAAGCCGCGCTCACCCGCATCATCGCCGACTACAACATCCGCTTTGGCACCAACCACCGCATCGGCGAGTTCGACCTGTACTACCAGGACGTGCAGAAGCGCATCAAGGATCAGCAGTACCCCAATGCCGATCTGCCCCACGCCCAGAAGATCGACATCACCATCGTGGTGGACATGCTGCTCACCGGTTTCGACTCCAAGTACCTGAACGCCCTGTACGTGGACAAGAACCTCAAGCACCACGGCTTGATTCAGGCCTTCTCGCGCACCAATCGCGTGCTGAACGACAGCAAGCCCTACGGCAACATCCTTGACTTCCGGCAGCAGCAGAAGCCGGTGGAAGAAGCCATTGCGCTCTTTTCCGGCGAGAAGATCGACAACCCTCGCGAAATCTGGCTTGTTGACCCTGCACCCAAGGTCATCGACAACCTGCAGACGGCTACCCAGAGGCTGGCCGACTTCATGCAATCGCAGGGCCTGGCCAACGTGCCAGAAGAGGTAGCCAATCTCAAGGGCGACGCTGCGCGCAGCCAATTCGTCAACCTGTTCAAGGAAGTGCAGCGCCTCACGACCCAGCTCGACCAGTACACCGACCTGAACGAGGATCAAAAAACACAGATCAGCCAGATCGCGCCGCCCGACGCTTTGCAGGGTTTCAAGGGCGTATACCTGGAAACGGCCAAGCGGCTGAAGGAACAGCAGGACAAGCAAGGCGATCAGGCTCCACCCGAGGTGCAGCAGCTCGACTTCGAGTTCGTGCTCTTTGCCTCGGCGGTGATCGACTACGACTACATCATGGGCCTGATCGCCCGCATGACGCAGCAGAAGCCCGGGAAGGTGACCCTCAACCGAGAGCAGCTCATCGGCCTGATCCAGTCAGACGCCAAGTTCATCGACGAGCGCGAGGACATTGCCGAATACATCCGCGGCCTACCTGTGGGCGAGGCGCTGGATGAAAAGCAAATCCGCGACGGTTACGAGCGCTTCAAGGCCGAGAAGAAGACGCGCGAACTTGCCGGCATCGCGGCGCGGCATGGCCTGGAGGCTTCCGCGCTGCAAGCCTTTGTCGATGAAGTGCTACGCCGCCGTATCTTCGACGGCGAAGCCCTGAGCGAGCTGATGGCCCCCTTGGGCCTGGGCTGGAAGGCGCGCACCCAGAAGGAACTGGCGCTGGTGGAAGACCTGACGCCGCTGCTGCACAAACTGGCGCAGGGGCGCGAGATTACTGGGCTGTCGGCGTATGAGGAGGGACGATGATGGATAACCTGCAGCCCAAGCAATCAGGGGCACGCGCCACCGGCTTCGCAGAAGGGGCGCAATGGGTTCGCGCCGACTTTCATCTGCACACCCGCGCAGACCGCGAATTCAATTACGCAGGCGACGACAACTATTACAACAGCAACTACGTGGCAGCGCTGGAGAAAGCGCAAATCCGACTAGGCGTAATCACCAATCACAACAAGTTCGACTTTGAAGAGTTCAAAGCACTACGCAAGACGGCCCAAAAGAAAGGCATTGCGCTGCTGCCGGGCGTTGAGCTGTCCGTCAACGACGGGGCCAATGGCATCCACACGCTTGTTGTGTTCTCCGACGAATGGATTGATGAACACAACTACATCAACCCCTTCCTGACCAGCGCATTCGAAGGCAAAACGCCCGCTCAGTACGAGCAGGAGAACGGGCGCACCACTTGGTCGCTTCTGGAGACGATCAAGAAGCTGGAAGGCTATCACCGGGACTTCTTCCTCGTCTTCGCCCATGTCGAAGCCCCGAGTGGCTTGTGGGCGGAGCTGGATGGCGGCCGACTCACTGAGTTGGGGCAAAACGAGTTCTTCCGGCGCAGAACGCTGGCTTTTCAGAAGGTACGCACGCACGACGGCGCAGGCAAAGACAAACCCTGCCGCACCAAGATTCAAAGCTGGCTGCAGAGCTGGTACCCCGCCGAACTGGAAGGCAGCGACCCCAAGTGTGTCGATGAAATCGGTCGGGGCAAAGCCAGCTACCTGAAGCTGGGCGAGCTGTCCTTTGAGGCGGTCAAGTTTTCCTTGAGCGATCCCGCTGCGCGGGTGGCCACGGAACCGCCTAAACATCAGGCGTCGCACATCCGCAGCATCCACTTCGACGGGGGCATTCTCGACGGGCAAACGCTGCACTTCTCTTCCGAACTCAACACGCTCATCGGCATCCGGGGCAGCGGCAAGTCATCCATCCTTGAGGCAGTGCGCTACGCCCTCGACATTCCACGGGGCGAGAAAGCGCAGGACACCAAGTACAAGGATGAGTTGATCCGTCACACACTGGGCAGCGGCGGCAAAGTGACGCTGACGGCCTGCGATGTGTACGGGCAAGAATTCACCATCTCCCGCATCTTCCGCGAAGCACCCAACGTCTATCTGGACGACAAGTTGCAGCCCGGGGTATCGATCCGGGAAACCGTACTGCGCCGCCCGATCTACTTCGGGCAAAAAGACCTCTCCAGCACCGGCGAAGGTTTTGAGACCGATCTGGTGGAAAAGCTGGTCGGCGAGAAGCTTCGCGTGCTGCGCGATGACATCGAGAACCAACGCCAGCGCGTGCGCGAAGCCGCCCAACGCTGGCTCAAACTCAGCAACACCGCCGAACTCAAGCGCGACTTTGAG
>JBEOKH010000358.1:0-14194 GCA_040275625.1 Thauera sp.
GCGCTGCGGCTGGCGCCGCTGCGGCAACAGGCACCGCGCCCGCAGACGTGGCGGGCACGGCCGCTGCGGCCGGCGGGGCCACCGCAGCGGCGTCGTGCTTGCCGCGCAGACAGGTGCCCATGAATGCCTTGCGCTCCTCACCCTTCAACGACTGTGTCTTCGCTTCCGCGTTGCAGCGCTTCATGCGTTCGTGCTGGGGGTTCGCCCACGCCTGTGCGGGGGTGAGCGAGGCGAACACGAGGGCGGCGCAGGCCGCGCCGAAAAGGCTCTTCATGACGGGTCTCCTGATCGTTTTTACGCAAAATGCGTAGCCGGATTCTGCCCATGACATATGCAATCGTCAATTTTTTTGTCATTGCTTCGCGGCACCTGAGCGCCGCCGCGGGATGGCCACCGCGATGCTGAGCGCCGACCCCGCGTTGCTCGCCGGCCTGGCGACCTCCGCCTTCCTCGCCGCCACCCTGCTGCCGGGAGGCTCCGAAGTGACGTTCGCCGCGCTGATCGCACTGCAGCCCGAGCTGACGCTGCCGGCGCTCCTCACCGCCACGATTGCCAACACCGCAGGCGGGATGAGCACCTACGCACTCGGCCGCCTGCTGCCGCGCAAGGAGATCGCCCCACGCGTGGACGCGGTGCGGCGCTGGGGGAGCGTCGCCCTGGTCATGTCATGGGTTCCGTTGATCGGTGACGCGTTGTGCGCCGCTGCCGGCAGCCTGCGCCTTAACGCGCTCGCCTGCCTGGCATGGATGGCGCTCGGCAAGGGCCTGCGCTACGCGACGATCGCCTGGGTGGTGCCCTGAACCACTGCACCGCTCGAGTGTCCTTAGCCTATACTCGCCAACCCTGCACCTGCCCGGAGAGCGGACCATGTCCGACATCGAACGTCACGGCGTCACCGCGCGCTATGCCGACGCCGTCGTCCATAACGGCGTCATTCACCTGGTCGAAGTGCCCGCCAGCAGCGCTGCCGACATCGCGCTGCAGACCCGCGAGGTGCTCGCATCGATCGGCCGCCAGCTCGACAAGCTCGGCAGCGACCGCTCGCGCATCCTGATGGCCACCGTGTACCTGACCGACCTCGCCGACTATGCGGCCATGAACACCGAGTGGGAGGCCTGGCTACCGGCCGGCAGTGCCCCGTCGCGCGCCTGCCTGCAGGTGGCCGGGCTCGCCGACCCGGGCTGGCGGATCGAGATCGCGCTCACCGCCGCACGCTGACGAGCCCCATCTGCGGGCGCCAGCGCGCGAACCCACACCGCGCTTAAGGTCTTGTTTTTTGCTGCATGGTGCACTGCGGTTCGCTAGAATGGGCCGCTTCCCTGCAGCCCCTTCCGGGTAGCCCAATGAGCCAACGCCTGCGCGAGATTCCGTACAACTACACCTCGTTCTCCGATCGCGAGATCATCATCCGCCTGCTCGGCGTCGAGGCCTGGGGGGTGCTCGATCAGCTCCGCATCGAGCGCGTCACCGGGCGTTCGGCGCGCATGCTCTACGAGGTGCTCGGCGACATCTGGGTGGTGCGGCGCAACCCTTATCTCGAAGACGACCTGCTCACCAGCCGCGAACGCCGCGATGCGCTGATCGGCGCGCTCGATCATCGTCTCAACGAGATCGACAAGCGCCGCCAGGGCAACGACCGCGTCACCCTGCTGGTCGCCCGCGCCCGCGAGGCAGTGGCCAACTTCGAGCGCTGGTTCGACGACACCGCGCGCCGGCGCAAGGCGGTGCTCAAGGCGCTCGCCCGACACACCCGCCGCGACAACATCTGCTTCGACGGTCATGCCCGCGTCTCCCACGTCACCGACGCCACCGACTGGCGGGTCGAGTACCCCTTCGTGGTGCTCTACCCCGACACCGAGGAAGAGATGGCGCCGCTGGTGCGCGAGTGCATTGCGCTCGGGCTGACCATCATCCCGCGTGGCGGCGGCACCGGCTACACCGGTGGCGCAGTGCCGCTGGACGCCAGCTCGGTCGTCATCAACACCGAGAAGCTGATCTCGATCGGCGCAGTCGAGCTCACCGTGATGCCCGGCGCAGTCGGCCCGATGGCCGAGCCCTACCCCACCATCCGTACCGGCGCGGGCGTGGTGACCGAACGCGTGGCGGAGGCTGCTACGCTCGCCGGGCGTGTGTTCGCGGTCGACCCGACCTCGGCGAGCGCGTCCTGCATCGGCGGCAACATCGCGATGAACGCCGGCGGCAAGAAGGCGGTGCTGTGGGGCACTGCGCTCGACAACCTGGCGTGGTGGAAGATGGTCACGCCCGACGGCAACTGGCTGGAGGTCGAGCGCCTCGACCACAACTTCGGCAAGATCCACGAGCAGGAGACCGTGCGCTTCCGCCTGCGCCGCTTCGACGGTCTCACCAACGCGCCACTCGGTGAAGAGGTCCTCTCCATGGCGGGCGCCGCCTGCCGCAAGGTCGGGCTGGGCAAGGACGTCACCGACAAGTTCCTCGGTGGCCTGCCGGGCGTGCAGAAGGAAGGCACCGACGGCCTCATCGTCGCTGCACGCTGGGTGCTGCACAAGATGCCGCCGGTCGCGCGCACGGTGTGCCTGGAGTTCTTCGGCCAGGTGCGCGAGGCGGTGCCGGCGATCGTCGAGATCACCGACTTCTTCAAGCCGGGCGGCGCCGGCCATGCCGCGGGCGTGCAGCTCGCCGGCCTCGAGCACCTCGACGAGCGCTACGTGAAGGCGGTGGGCTACGCCACCAAGGCGCGCCGCCACGGCCGTCCCAAGATGGTGCTGATCGGCGACATCGTCGGCCATGACGAGGACGCGGTGATGAGGGCCGCCTCCGAGGTCGTGCGCATGACCAACGCGCGCGGCTCCGAGGGCTTCATCGCGGTCAGCCCCGAGCAACGCAAGCGCTTCTGGCTCGAGCGCTCCCGCACCGCCGCGATCTCGCGCCACACCAACGCCTTCAAGATCAACGAGGACGTGGTCATCCCGCTGCCGCGCATGGGCGAGTACTGCGACGGCATCGAGCGCATCAACATCGAGCTCTCGCTGCAGAACAAGATCGAGCTCTGCGACCGCCTCGCCGAATTCCTGCAGGGCGAGCTGCCGCTCGACGTCAAGGACGAGGTGGTGGACCACGACACGCTGCTCGCCGACCACCGCGCCCAGGCCCTCGAACAGGTCGCCGGCGTGCGCAGGCGCTGGCAGTGGCTGCTCGACAACCTCGACCTCCCGCTCGCCGAGGCGGAGGCTCAGTTCGCCAACTACGGTGTCAGCGCCGGCGAACTCGGCAACCGCACCGCCAACCCAACGCTCTTTCACCGCCTGCAGGACTACTCGATCCGGGTGTCGTGGAAGGAGGAACTGCGCCCGCTGCTCGAGCAGATCTTCGACGGTGCGCTGTTCGCCCGCATCCTCGCGCGCATCAGCGAGATCCATGCCGAGGTGCTGCGCGGCCGGGTGTTCGTGGCGCTGCACATGCACGCCGGCGATGGCAACGTGCACACCAACCTGCCGGTCAACTCCGACCACTACGAGATGCTGCAGACCGCCAACCGCGCGGTCGACCGCATCATGGCGCTGGCGCGCAGCCTGGATGGCGTGATCTCCGGCGAGCACGGCATCGGCATCACCAAGCTCGACTACCTGACCGACGACGAGATGGCGAACTTCTGGGCCTACAAGGAGAAGGTCGACCCGGAAGGCCGCTTCAACCGCGGCAAGCTGATGCGCAAGGGGCCGATTCGCGGCAACCTCGACAACGCCTACACCCCCAGCTTCAATCTGATGGGCCACGAGTCCATCATCATGGAGCAGACCGACGTCGGCGACATCGCTCACGACATCAAGGACTGCCTGCGCTGCGGCAAGTGCAAGCCGGTGTGCTCCACTCATGTGCCGCGCGCCAACCTGCTGTATTCCCCGCGCAACAAGATCCTGTCCACCTCGCTGCTGATCGAGGCCTTCCTGTACGAGGAACAGACCCGCCGCGGCGTGTCGCTGGCGCACTGGGCCGAGTTCGAGGACGTCGCCGACCACTGCACGATCTGCCACAAGTGCGAGAAGCCCTGTCCGGTGGACATCGACTTCGGCGACGTGTCGATCAAGATGCGCAACCTGCTGCGCAAGCAGGGCAAGAAGTCGTTCAATCCGGGCAAGGCCGCGGCGATGGCCTTCCTCACCATCAAGGACCCGACCGCGATCAAGGCGATGCGCACCGGCATGATCGAGTGGGGCTACAAGGCGCAGCGCTGGGCGCACGGCATGGGCAAGAAGTTCGGGCTGATCCAGCCGCAGGTCACGGCACCACCGGCCACGCTCGGCAAGGCGCCAATCAAGGCGCAGGTAATCCACTTCATCAACAAGCCGATGCCCGGCAACCTGCCCAAGCGCACCAGCCGCGCGCTGCTCGACATCGAGGACGACAAGGTCATCCCGGTGATCCGCGACCCGCAGAAGGCCAACGGCGACTCCGACGCGGTGTTCTACTTCCCGGGCTGCGGCTCCGAGCGCCTGTTCAGCCAGGTCGGCCTCGCGACCCAGGCCATGCTCTACCACGTCGGCGCACAGACCGTGCTGCCGCCGGGCTACCTGTGCTGCGGCTACCCGCAGACTGCCGCGGGGGAGGAAGACAAGGGCCAGAAGATCACCACCGACAACCGCGTGCTCTTCCACCGCGTGGCCAACACGCTGAACTACCTCGACATCAAGACCGTGATCGTGTCCTGCGGCACCTGCATGGACCAGCTGCAGAAATACGAATTCGAGCGCATCTTCCCCGGCTGCCGGCTGCTCGACATCCACGAGTACCTGATGGAAAAGGGCGTCAAGCTCGACGGCGCACAGGGCGTCAAGTACATGTACCACGAGCCCTGCCACACGCCGATGAAGGTGCATTCGGGCATCAAGGTAGCCAACGAGCTGATGGGTACGCGTGTCGATCTGTCGGACCGCTGCTGCGGCGAATCCGGCACGCTGGCGGTGGCGCGCCCGGACATCTCGACCCAGGTGCGCTTTCGCAAGCAGGAAGAGATCGAGAAGGGCGCGGTCAAGCTGCGCGAGGACGACCCAGGCGCGAAGATCAAGATGCTGACCTCGTGCCCGAGCTGCCTGCAGGGCATGGCCCGCTACGCCAACGACGCCGGCGGCATCGAGCCGGACTACATCGTGGTGGAGCTGGCCAAGCACCTGCTCGGCGAGAACTGGCTGCCGGATTACGTGAGCAAGGCCAACAACGGGGGGATCGAGCGCGTGCTGCTGTAAGCGGAAGCACGTCGTTCGGGATTGGCAGTGCGCGCAGGCGGGGACGGAGGTGCGATGGCCCCGCAGGAGCGCCGGAAGGCGCGAAAAAAGGAGCGTCGGAAGACGCCCTGGCCCATGTAGGAGCGCCGGAAGGCGCGAGAACGGCGGTGCCGATGGCGGCCCGCGTCGGTTGGCCGATTACCGTGTTCGCGGCTTCCGCCCCCCCCACGCAGGAGCGGCCGAGGCCGCGAACCTTCCTGACATCCCTACCACCCGCGGTTTGGCCTGGGCCCTGACGAACCGGCCCCACGCCTTCACGAGGGCCGATCCTCCGCCGGGTCCGCCGGATGCATGCGTCGCCACAGCGCGGGCAGGGCTTCGGCGGCGCTCATGCGCAGGCAGTGGTCGACGAGGGCGCTGACCTGGGTCTCGCCCGGGTTGATCTCTACCGTCGGCACTCCCTGCTGCGCGGCCCACCGCACCGGGCCGGCGATGTAGGGAAACACGCTGGTGGTGCCGATCGACACCACGGCATCCACGCCCTGGCCGAGCACGCTCTCCAGGCGCTCGATCGCGCGCTCCGGCAAGGCCTCGCCGAACAGCACGACTTCGGGGCGCATGACCCCGCCGCAACGCGGGCATTCGGGCGGGATGGCGAGGCCTGCGTAGTCCTCCACCCGGCGCCCCTGCCCGCAGGACATGCAGTACAAGCGATGCACGGTGCCGTGGATCTCGATCACGTTGCGCGAACCGGCGGCGCGGTGCAGGCCGTCGACGTTCTGGGTGAGCACACATACCAGCGCCTTCTCCTGGTCGAGCGCAGCGATCAGGCGGTGGGCCACGTTGGGCAGCGCACCACGGCAGCCCGCTTCGATCTGGGCGATGTAGCGCCAGGCGATGTCGGGGCGGGTCGCCATCATCTCGCCCGACAGCGCCTCCTCGATGGTCAGGCCTTCTTCGGTGAGGCGGTCGTGGTAGAGCCCGCCGATGCCGCGATAGGTGGGCAGGCCGGAATCGGCCGAGATGCCGGCGCCGGTGACGAACAGGATGCGCTGCGCGCGGCGGAGGAGGGACGCGACGACGTCCAGGGTATCGAACTGATTCATGCCGCCTCCACCTCCACCAGGCAGTCGTAGAAGATCGGTCCGCCCCCCATGTCGGTGGCGCGGGCGGAGGTGACCGCATTGGAATTGTGGCCGCCCTCGCATAGCTTGGGCCACCACACCGAGGGGCTGCACACCACACCGGGGCGCACGTCGGTGGTCACCACTGCGTGCGCGACGAAGACACCGCGGTCGTTATGGATGCGCAGGCGCAGGCCATGCGTGATTCCACGCGCCACGGCGTCGTCGGGATGAATCTCGAGCTTCGGTCCGCTCTCGCCCGCGACGAAGCGCGGCTGGTTGGCAAAGGTGGAGTTGAGGAAGTTGCGCGCAGGCGGAGTGATCAGCGCGAGCGGATAGCGCGCGCCAAGCGCCGGGTTGCTCGGGACGGATTCGGCGGGCGGATGCCAGGCCGGCAGCGCGTCCAGCCCTTCGCACGCGAGTGCTTCCGAGAAGAACTCGCACTTGCCCGAAGGCGTTGGGAAGCCGCCATGCGCAAAGGGCACGAAGGGGCGCGGCAGCGCCAGGCGCGCCCAGCCCTGCGCCTGCAGCCCTTCGGCGAGGCCGGCAGCGCGTGGATCAGCGCGATTGAAAGCGGCGCCAGCGATCGCGTCGTCGCTGTCGTGGAGTGCCGCCGCCATGAAGCCGAGACGTTCGGCGAGGGCGCGGAACACCGCGGTGTTCGAGCGCGCCTCGCCGAGCGGCGCAATCGCCGGGCGGTTGTCCACCGCACAGACGTGGCCGTAGGCCCGGTGCACGTCGCGGTGCTCGAGCTGGCTGGTGGCGGGGAGCAGGATGTCTGCGTAGTCCGCCGTGTCGGTCTGGAACTGCTCGTGCACCACGCAGAAGAGATCATCACGCGCGAACCCGGCGCGTACCCGGTTGGCGTCGGGGGCGACCGCGAGCGGGTTCGAATTGTAGACATGGATCGCGCGTACCGGCGGGTCGCAAATGTCGAGCAGCGCGTCGCCGATGAAGGACATGTTGAGCTTGCGCGGCGGAAAGCGCTCGGCATCCGGGTAGAGGTCGGGGCGGGCGAGCGCGCGGCCATCGACCGGGAAATTGCCCGAGGTCGACAGCAGCGCGCCGCAGCCGGCATGCCGCCAGGCCCCGGTGAGCGCCGGCAGGCAGGCGACGTTGCGCACCGCCATGCCGCCGCCGGCGCAGCGGTTGAGGCCGTAGTTGAGGCGGATCAGGCTGCGCGGCGTGCGCCCGTATTCAAGCGCCAGCGCGCGGATCAGCGCCGCCTCCAGCCCGGTGAGCGGCGCCGCCCACTCCGGCGTGAAGCGGCGCACATGCTCCGCGAGCACCTCGAAGCCCAGGGTGTGGCGGTCGAGGTAGTCATGATCGAGCAGTCCGTGCTCGATCAGCACCTGCATCATCGCCAGCGCCAGCGCGCCGTCGGTACCGGGCAGCGGCGCGACGTGCTGGTCGCACCTGGCCGCGGTCTCGCTGCGCCGCGGGTCGATGCACACGAGCCGGGCGCCACGCCGCTTCGCCTCCTGCAGGTAGCGCCAGCCGTGCAGGTTGGAGACCACCGGGTTGCCGCCCCAGATCAGGATCAGCTGCGCCTCGGCGACCGCCTCGGGGTCGGCGCCGATCATCGCGCCCACCGTGGCCTTCCAGCCGTGCGCCCCGGCAGCCGCGCAGATCGTGCGATCGAGCAAGGATGCGCCGAGGCGGTGGAAGAAGCGCCGATCCAGGCTCTCGCCCTGCACCAGGCCCATGGTGCCGGCGTAGCTGTAGGGCAGGATGGCGCGCGGGTCGTCGGCCGCGATCTCGCGATACTTCGCGGCGATGGTGTCGAGCGCCTCGTCCCACGAGATGCGCTCGAAGCAGCCCTCGCCCTTGCGGCCGACGCGCTTCATCGGGTGCAGCAGGCGCTGGTCGGAATAGACGCGCTCGAGGTAGTGCGCGACCTTGGTGCACAGCGCGCCGTTGGTGAAGGGCATGTCGGCGGCGCCGCGGATCTTCACCGCGCGGCCGCCGGCGACGGTGACCTCCATCGCGCAGGTGTCGGGGCAGTCGTGCGGACAGGCGACACGCACGCGGATTTCGGCTTCGGATGGCTCAGGCATGGGTCCCTTCACGGTCGGGTCGTCCGGAGCACCCCCGCAGCGGGCGGCGCGCTCAGCGGCGGGGGGCGCCCTGCGCCTGGATCGGCTCGGGCCGCGCCGTGAGCTCGACATAGCGCCGACGGTGCTCCTCGAAGCGCTCAACCACCGCGCCGCGCTCGCGCAGCTTGGCAGCGACCACCGAGGACTGCGCGACGATCTCGCTGTCGAGCAGGCGGATGTCGGCCTCGAGACTGGCGGCGACGTCGCTCTTGTCGGTGCGCGTGGCCTCGTCGATCAGGGCGCGCTGGCGTTCGAGGAGTTCGGACTCGCGGGCGCGCAACTGGCGGATGCTGCGGTCGAGCTCGCGCAGCTCACGATCACGACGGCTGTCGAGATCCTGGACGCTGCGATACGTCTCAAGCAGGGCCTGGTCGAGGCGCACCTGGCGCATACGCTCGGCCTCCTCGCCGCGGCGCTTGTGTTCGGCGGCAGCGCGATGGGCGATTTCCTCGGCCGTGAGCGGCGCGGCGACCGTCCGCCGCACGATGCCCGACGGGCTCATCTCGCGATAGGCACGACCATAACAGGCGGCTGGCAGGATATCGCCGCACACCGGCTGGCCGCCGACATCGCAGCAATAGATCGTCGGGCTGCCAGCCGCCCGGGCGGGCACCGCGCCAGCCCCTGCGGCAAGCAGGACAGCGCAGCAAAGCCCGAAGACGGCAGGTTCAACGCGAGGAAATCCCATATTGCTCCCGATAAGCCTTGACCGCATCGACGTTCGCTGCGAGTTCGGGACTGTCCGCCAGATAGGCGATGAGGTCTTCGAGGGTGGCGACCGCGATCACCGGAATGCCGAAATTCTCCTTGACCTCCTGGACCGCCGACAAGGCACTTTTACCGCGTTCCATGCGATCGAGCGCGATCACCACGCCTGCCGGGGTGGCGCCGGCGGCGCGGATCAGCGCCACCGACTCGCGCACCGAAGTGCCGGCCGAGATCACGTCATCGAGGATCAGCACCCGGCCCCGCAGCGGCGCACCGATCAGCGTGCCGCCCTCTCCGTGGTCCTTGGCTTCCTTGCGGTTGAAGGCGAAGGGCAGGTCCACGCCATCCTCGGCCAGCCGGATCGCGGTGCCGGCCACCAGCGGAATGCCCTTGTAGGCGGGGCCGAACAACATGTCGCAGGCCACGCCCGAGGCGCGGATCGTGCGCGCGTAGTAGCCGCATAGCTCGCGAAACGAGGCGCCATCGTCGAATAGGCCGGCATTGAAGAAGTAGGGCGAGTTGCGCCCCGCCTTGGTCACGAACGCGCCGAAGCGCAGTACGCCCTTGCGGCAGGCGAGGGCGATGAAATCCCGGCTAAAATCCACGGCTTTTAAGGCTGCCAAGCAGCAAAATCTCGAAGCCCTTCATGTTACGCATCATCTCCCTCAACCTCAACGGCGTCCGCTCGGCCTGCCGCAAGGGCCTGCTCGAGTGGCTGCCCGCTCAGGAGGCCGACTTCGTCTGCGTGCAGGAACTCAAGGCCCAGGCCGGCGACCTCGACGACGCCATGCGCGCACCGGCCGGCATGAACGGCTGCTTCCACCACGCCGAAAAGAAGGGCTACAGCGGCGTCGGCATCTACAGCCGGCACACGCCCGACCACGTGGTCGAAGGCCTGGGCATTGCCGACATCGACGCCGAGGGCCGCTTCCTGCAGCTCGACTTCGGCAAGCTGTCGGTGGTGTCGCTCTACCTGCCCTCGGGCTCCAGTTCGGAAGAGCGCCAGCAGGTAAAGTTCGCGTTTATGGACCGCTTTCTGCCGCATATGGACCAGCTCTACCAGAGCGGGCAGGAGGTGGTGGTGTGCGGCGACTGGAACATCGCCCACCGCGAGGCCGACCTGAAGAACTGGAAATCGAACCAGAAGAACTCCGGCTTCCTGCCCGAGGAGCGCGCCTGGCTGAGCCAGTTGTTCGACGAACAGGGCTGGATCGACGTCTATCGCCGCCTGCACCCCGACGCCACCGACGCCTGTTACACGTGGTGGTCGAATCGCGGCCAGGCGTGGGCGAAGAACGTGGGCTGGCGGCTCGACTACCAGATCGCCACGCCGGGCCTGGCAGACGCAGCGCGCGCCGCCGCGGTCTACAAAGAACAGCGCTTCTCCGACCACGCGCCGCTGACGGTGGATTACGACTGGGTGCTTTGAGCAAGCCTGGGGCCGGTGGCTGCACGCCCGCGGAGTGCGACATTCGGTCGCACCCTGCCGTCGTCCGGGCCTGCGTGCGGGCTTCATTGCTATCATCCCTGCATTCGAATCGACGCCCGCCCCCGGGTTGAAGCATTGCTGCCTGTGCCTTCACCCGCCGGGGAATGAACCATGTGCAACCCTCGCAAACGTCGCTTCATCGCCCAGATCGGCGCGGCAGGCCTGCTGCTCACGCCGCTTGCCGCGAGCCTCGCGGGCTGCGTGAGCGAGCACTGGCCCGAGGGCATGAAGCCTATCGCCTGGGGTCGAGATGCCTGCGTGCGCTGCAACATGCGCATCGCCGACCACCGCTTCGCCGCCCAACTGCGCGGCGGCCCCAAGGACACCACCTTCAAGTTCGACGATGTCGGCTGCCTGGTCTTCTGGCTGGAAGAACAGCGCGTGCGCTTCCCGTGGATGAATGACGCCACGACGCGAATGTGGGTCGCCGCCTGGGAGAGCCCCAGCGCCGAGAAGGCAGTCTGGCTCGATCCGCGTCAGGCCCGCTACATCGCCAAGCGCTCACCGATGCGCTACGACCTCGCGGCGAGCACGGCGACCAACGCGGACACCCCCAGTCTGAGCTACGCCGAGATGCGAGCGAAGACGCTGGCGCGGGGCAAGTAGCCAATGCGCCGAATTCCGCCGCAGTCGCGTTGTGCCGACACCCGGGAAGGAGGCCGGCGATGAGGCCAGCCGACCGCGTGCTCGGCGCTACGCTGCTCGCCGCCGCCCTGTTCGCGGCAACCTTTGTCGATGCCGCCTGGCAGCGCAGCGCCCACGAACCTGCGCTGCAGCGCACTGCGGAACTCGTCACCCGGCTTCGACTGTCTGACGTCGTGCTGTTTACCGAAGCGCGCTACACCCGCCACCTGACCCAGGCCGACCTGCACTCCGCTTTTCAGGATCATCCGGTGGCGCAGGAACACTTCCCCTCGGGCTCGCTGCTGCCCCCGCCGCGCATCCTGCTGGACCGTCATGAAGCCCTGGATCGAAAAGCAACGTCACCTGATTGACTTCACCGCGCAGTCGCTGGCGCGGCGCAAGGGCAAGAGCCTCGGGCTGCTGGTCGTCTATACCCTGCTCGTGTTCGTGCTCGCGTCGGTGGCGCTGTACACCCATGCGCTGCGCAACGAGGCAAGCCGCGTGCTGGCCGGCACCCCCGAGATCGTGCTGCAGCGCCTCATCGCCGGCCGCCACGACCTCATCCCGCCCGGCTACATCGAGAAGATCGGCCGCATCCGCGGCGTGCAGAAGATCGAGGGCCGGCTGTGGGGCTACTACTACGACAGCGTGCTCAAGGCCAACTACACCTTCATGGTCCCGACCGACCGCGAGATCGCCCCCGGCGAGATCGTCGTCGGCCCGGCGCTCGAGCGCACGCGCGAGCTGTCGACGGGCAACGGCGTCTCCTTCCGCGCCTACACCGGCGAACTGCACACCTTCATCGTCGCCGAGGTGCTGGCGCACGAATCCGAGCTCGTCAGCGCCGATCTGGTGCTGATGAACGAGGCCGACTTCCGCCGCTTCTTCGCCTACCCGGCGGGCCACCACACCGACGTCGCGCTGTGGGTGGCCAACCCGCTCGAGGTGCGCAACGTCGGCGTGAAGCTGCTCGACGCGCTGCCCGACTCGCGCCCCATCCTGCGCGAGGAGGTGCTGCGCACCTACGCGTCGATCTTCGACTGGCGCGAAGGGATGATGCTGGCGCTGCTGTCGGCGGCGATCCTCGCCTTCGGCATCTTCGCCTGGGAGAAGGCCGCCGGCCTGTCGGCGGAAGAAAAGCGCGAGATCGGCATCCTCAAGGCGATCGGCTGGGAGACCGGCGACGTGATCGCGATGAAGTTCTGGGAAGGCTTCCTGGTCTCGCTGCTCGCCTTCCTGGTCGGCTACGTCGCCGCCTACGTGCATGTGTTCCACTTCGAGTTCAGCCTGTTCGCGCCGGTGCTCAAGGGCTGGGCGGTGCTGTACCCGAGCTTCGCGCTCACGCCGCAGATCGACGGCCTGCAGGTGGCGACGCTGTTCGTGTTCACCGTGTTGCCCTACACCGCGGCCACGCTGGTGCCGATCTGGCGCGCGGCGACCGCCGACCCCGACACCGTGATGCGGAGCTGACGCGATGCTCGAACTCGCCAACATCCGCAAGGTGTTCAACCAGGGCCAGCACAACGAGTACTGGGCGCTCAAGGGCATCGACCTGGACATCCCGCCGGCGCGGGTGAGCGTGCTCAAGGGCCCCTCGGGCTCCGGCAAGACCACGCTGCTCACCATCCTCGGCTGCCTCGCCCGCCCCACCGAGGGCCGCGTGCGCCTGAACGGCGAGGACATCTCCGGCCTGCCCGAGCGCTTCCTCACCGAGATCCGCCGCCGCACCTTCGGCTTCATCTTCCAGCAGTTCAACCTCATCCGCGGCCTGTCGGCGATCGAGAACATCATCCTGCCCGGCTACCCCGGCGGCACGCCGCGCACACAGTTGCTGGCGCGCGCCGAGGCATTGCTCGCCGACCTGCAACTCGCCCACCGCCGCGACGCCAAGGTTGAGTGGCTCTCCGGCGGCGAACAGCAGCGCGTGGCGATCTGCCGTGCGCTGATCAACGATCCGCAGATCCTGGTCGCCGACGAGCCCACGGCCAACCTCGACAGCAAGCTGTCGGCCGAATTCCTCGCCATCCTGCGCCGGCTGGCCGAGGCCGGGCGCACGGTGATCCTCACCAGCCACGACCCGCTGGTGGTCGAGTCCGAGGTGGTCGACCGCGTGTATTCGCTGCGCGACGGCCAGCTCATCGAGGTCGTCGACACGCGCAGGGCCTGGCCATGATCTTCCAGCCCGCGATCATCGCCCTGCTGCTCGCCGCCGGACTGAGCCTGGCCATGCTGGCGGTGGCGTCGCCGTTCGCGCTGCAGCTCATCCGCCACTGGGACCTGGGCAGCGGCAGCGAGCGCCAGTTGCGGCTCGAGCGCCTGACCTACCTGTTCTCGATGATGGTGGCGCTGGTGTGCGGGCTGCAGGTGCTGTCCACGCTGCTGTTCGTGTTCAACGCCGACAAGATGTCGGTGATGTTCGTTGGCGCGATGTGCGCGGTGGGCACGCTCAATGCCAACGCGTACGGCTTTCCGGCGCTCTACGCACAACTCCTGGCGTTCTTCTTCGCGGCGACCTGGCTGGCGATCAACCACCTCGACAACCAGGCGCGCGACTATCCGCTCACCCGCCTCAAGTACCGCCTTCTGCTGGCCTACGCGCCGCTTGCCGCGCTGGTGCTCTACCTGCAGTTCAACTACTTCATCCGCCTCGAGGCCGACGTCATCACCTCGTGCTGCGGCAGCCTGTTCTCGGAAGAGGCCGACACGGTGGCGAGCGAGCTCAGCGCGCTGGCGCCGGCGCGGGCGATGAGCGTCTTCTACGCCACGCTGGGCGGCGTGATCCTGCTTGCCGTCTGGCACTGGAAGAGCGCCGGGCGCCGGCTGTGGAGCGGGCTCGCGGTCGGCACGGCCTCGGTCGCGGCCTTCTTCGCCGCGCTCGCGGGCGTGGTCGCCTTTGTGTCGCTGTACATCTACGAGCATCCCAACCACCACTGCCCGTTCTGCATCCTGAAG
>JBEOKH010000359.1:0-6209 GCA_040275625.1 Thauera sp.
CGGCAAGATCAGCCGCTTCGGCCTGCTCGAGCTGTCGCGCCAGCGCCTGCGCCCGGCGCTCGCCGAGACCAGCTACATCACCTGCCCGCGCTGCAACGGCACCGGCCACATCCGCAGCACCGAATCGTCGGCGCTGCACATCGTGCGCATCCTCGAAGAAGAGGCGATGAAGGACAACACCGGCGCGGTGCATCTGCAGGTGCCGGTCGACGTCGCCACCTTCCTGCTCAACGAGAAGCGCGTCGACATCGCCCGCATCGAGATGCGCCACAAGGTGCAGCTCATCATCGTGCCCAACCGTCACCTCGAGACCCCGGCGCACGAGATCATCCGCCTGCGCCACGACCAGCTCAACGCCGAAGACATCGCGCTGGCGAGCTACCAGATGGTGCAGAAGCCCGTCGAGGAAGATGCCCGCCTGCCGTCCAAGGCCAACGAGCGTCCGGCGCGCCCGGAAGCCGCGGTCAAGGGCATCGCCCCGGCGCAGCCCGCACCGATGGCTGCGCCCGAGCCCGTTGCCGCCCTGGCCCCCGCGCCCGCAGCTGCCGAGGCGAAGGGCCTGATCGCCCGCATCATGGGCTGGTTCTCCGGCAGCAAGCCGGCGCCCACGGCAGCCCCGGCACCGGTCGTCGAAGAAGCGCCGAAACGCGAAGCACGCGGTCGCAGCGAACGCAACGGTGAAGGCCGGCGCAACGGCAGCAGCAATGGCGGACGTGGACGGCGCAACGAGCGCGACGGCGAGACCCAGGGCGCCACGCGCGGCGCGCGTGGCGAGGGCAGCGATCGTGCGCAGCGCACCACGGCAGAGCGTCCCGAACGTGCGGAGCGTCCGGAACGCGGCGAACGTCCGGAACGCGCCGAACGTGCGGAACGCGGCGAGCGCACCGAAGGCGGGCGCCGCGGCCGTGGTCCGCGTGGCGAGCGCACGCCGGAAAGTGCCGAGCGTAGCGACAAGGCGCTCGAAGCGCGCTCCGCACAAACCGACGAGGAACTGCTGAAGGCCGCCACCGCAACCGCGATGGTTGCCGCGGCGACGAGCGAAACCGAAATCCTCGCGACCGACGCTGTGGCCGCAAACGACGCCGGTGACGAGGAAGGCTCCCCGACCGAGAAGCGCCGCCGTCGCGGTCGCGGTCGTGGTCGCCGCACGGGCGAGGCACAGTCCGCAGCAGTCGGCACCGAGGCGCCAAGTGACGTGGATGGTGAAGGCGCGCTTGTCGACAGCGCCGAAACCAGCGCCACCGAAGCCGTGGACGACAGCGCGCCGGCGAGCGCGATCGCACCGGTGACCGTGGCGGCCGAGGTCGCCGCTGCTGCGGTCGCCCCCGAACCGACCGCATCCGCCGTGCAGACGGTGGTCTCCCAAGCCGTGGATTCTGCAGCGATGCCCGCCGCAGCCGCCACCCCGGCAGCGGCCGAGTCGACAGTCGAAGCGTCGGCGATCGTGGACGCCGCGGTCACGCCCGCCGCCGAGGAGCCGGCAACCCTGCCGGTCGCGTCCGGCGCAGCGCACGACGTGGCACCAGCACCGGCCGAGGCGGAAGCTCCGCTCGCCCCGGTGGCGCTGAGCGCTGCGACCGAGCCTGTGATCGCCGCACAAGCGACGGTCGACCACGCAGCGGAAGTCGGGGCAACACCCGAAGCAGTGGAAGCGCCTCCGTCCCTCACGGACACGGCGGTCGAAGCCGCGGTCGCCGCATCGGAACCCGTCGTCGAAGTTGCAGCCGCGGCCGTCGAGCCGGTGCCGCAAGCTTCCGCACCGGCTGCGATCGAGTCGATCGTCGTGCGGGCCATGGAAGCGGAACGTGCGAGTCTCGCACCGAACGCGCCGATCGCGATCCCGCCCGGCGACAACGGGCTGGTCAAGATCGAGACCGATCCGTCCAAGCTCGCGCAGTTCGGCACCGGCGCACCCGAAGAGCCGGTCCGCCTCGGCCGCAAGCCGCGTCCGGCGCCGGTGATCATCGCCGAGCCGCTGCAGCAGGTCGAGACGCACAAGTAAGGCGTTCGCAAGCCGGGCCGCTCGAAGATCGGGCGGCCCGGCACCAACGCTTGTGCGCAAGCTTCGCACCGCGGCCTTACCGCTCAACCCCTCGCGACCTGCACTACGCGCGGCGCGTCCGCCTCAGGCCTGGCTTGCACCCACTCGCCGCAGCACGCCCTGCGCCGCCGCTTCGCACATGTCGAGCACGAGATCGAAGCCCTTCGGGCCGCCGTAATACGGATCGGGAACCTCGTCGCCATAGTGGTGTGCGCCGCCGAAAGGCAGGAAGAGTTCCAGCTTGGGCTTGTACACCTCCGGGCACTGCCGCTGCATCGTTTCCAGATGGCTGCGGTCCATCGCCAGCAGCAAGTCGAACTCCTGGAAGTCGCGCAACTCGAGCTTGCGCGCGCGCAGCCGCGACAGGTCGTAGCCGCGCAGTTTCGCCGCCTTCTGCGTGCGTGGATCGGGCGCCTCTCCGGCGTGATAGCCCTGCGTACCGGCCGAGTCGACCTCAATCCGCCCGCGCAGCCCGGCGGTCTCGACGAGATGGCGTGCCACCGCTTCCGCGGTCGGCGATCGGCAGATGTTGCCGGTGCACACGAACAGAATCCTCCTCATCGCATCCTCTCCCCCATTTATTGGTTTTATTCACACGCTGCCGTGCTGGTCGGCACCGAACGCGCGCTGACGCAGCTTGAACAGCTCATCGCGCGCCGCCGCAGCCTTCTCGAACTCGAGGTTGCGCGCGTGTTCCTGCATCTCCTTCTCAAGGCGCTTGATCGCCCGCGCCAGCGCCCTCTCGTCCATCACCGCGTAGTCGCTGCCCTTGTCGGCCACGCGCGCGGCGTCGCGCTTGGCCCCGTCGGAATCATAGACCCCGTCGATGATGTCCTTGATCCGCTTCGTCACCGACTTCGGCACGATGCCGTTGGCCTCGTTGAAGGCGATCTGCTTGTTGCGGCGGCGCTCGGTCTCGCCGATCGCGGCCTTCATCGAATCGGTGATGCGGTCGGCGTAGAGGATGGCGGTGCCGTGGATGTGGCGCGCAGCGCGGCCGATGGTCTGGATCAGCGAACGCGAGGAGCGCAGGAAGCCCTCCTTATCTGCATCCAGGATCGTCACCAGCGAGACCTCGGGAATGTCCAGGCCCTCGCGCAGCAGGTTGATGCCGACCAGCACGTCGAACTCACCCAGACGCAGGTCGCGGATGATCTCGACGCGCTCGACGGTGTCGATGTCCGAGTGCAGGTAGCGCACGCGGATGCCGTTGTCGGCGAGGTAGTCGGTGAGGTCCTCGGCCATGCGCTTGGTGAGCACGGTGACCAGCACGCGCTCGTTCACCGCCAGGCGCTTCTTGATCTCGCCGAGCAGGTCGTCCACCTGCGTCATCGCCGGGCGCACCTCGACCATCGGGTCGATCAGGCCGGTCGGGCGCACCACCTGCTCCACCACCTGGCCCTGGTGCTCTTCCTCGTACTTCGCCGGGGTTGCCGACACGAAGATGGTCTGCGGCATCAGGCGCTCGAACTCGTCGAACTTGAGCGGCCGGTTGTCCAGCGCGGAGGGCAAGCGAAAGCCGTAGCCGACGAGGTTCTCCTTGCGCGAGCGGTCGCCCTTGTACATGCCACCGACCTGGCCGATGGCCACGTGCGACTCGTCGATGAACATCAGGCCGTCTGCGGGCAGGTAGTCGATCAGCGTCGGTGGCGGCTCGCCCGGACCGCGCCCCGACATGTGGCGGGAGTAGTTCTCGATGCCCTTGCAGAAGCCCATCTCGTTGAGCATCTCGAGGTCGAAGCGGGTGCGCTGCTCGATGCGCTGCGCCTCCACCAGCTTGCCCTCGCGCTGGAACGTGGCGATGCGCTCCTTCAGCTCTTCCTTGATCGCCTCGATCGCCAGCAGCACGGTGGCGCGCGGGGTCACGTAGTGGCTGGAGGGATACACGGTGAAGCGCGCCAGCTTGTGCTTCAGATGCCCGGTGAGCGGATCGAACAGGGTCAGGTGCTCGATCTCGTCGTCGAACATCTCGATGCGCACCGCGAGCTCGGCGTTTTCCGCCGGGAAGACGTCGATGACGTCGCCGCGCACGCGGAAGGTGCCGCGGCGAAAGTCGATGTCGGCGCGGGTGTATTGCATCGCCACCAGGCGCTGGATGAGGTCGCGGTGCGCCATGCGCTCGCCCTCGCGCAGGTGCAGGATCATGGCGTGATAGTCGACCGGGTCGCCGATGCCGTAGATGCACGACACCGTCGCCACGATCACCACGTCGCGGCGCTCCATCAGGCTCTTCGTCGCGGACAGCCGCATCTGCTCGATGTGCTCGTTGATCGACGAATCCTTCTCGATGAAGAGGTCACGCGAGGGCACGTAGGCCTCGGGCTGGTAGTAGTCGTAGTAGCTGACGAAGTACTCGACCGCGTTCTCGGGCAGGAACTCCTTGAACTCCGCGTACAACTGCGCCGCCAGCGTCTTGTTGGGCGCCAGCACCAGCGCCGGGCGGCCCATGCGGGCGATGACGTTGGCCATGGTGTAGGTCTTGCCCGAGCCGGTCACGCCGAGCAGGGTCTGGTACATCAGGCCGTCTTCCACCCCCTCGCACAGCAGGCGGATGGCCTCGGGCTGGTCACCAGCGGGCGGAAAGGGCTGGTGCAGGCGGAAGGGGCTGCCTTCGAAAGTGAGCACCGTACCGCCTTGTTGCGGCGCATCACCTGCAGCGCTATTGCCTTGACTCGTCATGCTAAAATTCCCGCTCCATTCCGGTGCATCGCCACACGGCGGCACCGGACGAAAGCACCGATTATTTCCCAAATCGCGTGACAAGGCACGGCGCATCGCCGTTCCCGCCACACCGATCTACTGCTGCCCTACTGGAACAACTGGAGTCCTCATGTCCGCTTCGATCTTCGCCGCCGTCGAGATGGCGCCCCGTGACCCGATCCTTGGCCTGAACGAGGCCTTCGCCGCCGACACCCGTGCCGAGAAGGTCAATCTCGGCGTCGGCGTGTACTACGACGACAACGGCAAGATCCCGCTGCTGGCCGCGGTGCGCACCGCCGAGAAGGCCCGCCTCGAAGCCATGCCGCCGCGCGGCTACCAGCCGATCGAGGGCGCCGCCGCCTACAACAACGCGGTGCAGGGCCTGCTCTTCGGCAAGGACTCGCAGCTCGCCACCAGCGGCCAGACCGTCACCATCCAGGCCCTCGGCGGCACCGGCGCGCTCAAGGTCGGCGCCGACTACCTCAAGCGCCTGCTGCCCGGCGCCACCGTCTTCATCTCCGACCCGAGCTGGGAAAACCACCGCGCGCTGTTCGAGTCCGCCGGCTTCCCGGTCGAGAACTATCCCTACTACGACGCCGCCACCCGCGGCGTGAACTTCGCTGCCATGAAGGGCAAGCTCGACAGCCTTCAGCCCGGCTCGATCATCGTGCTGCACGCCTGCTGCCACAACCCCACCGGCGCCGACCTGTCGGACGCGCAGTGGGACGACGTGGTCGCCGTGTGCCGCGAGCGCGGCCTCATCCCCTTCCTCGACATGGCCTACCAGGGCTTCGCCGACGGCATCGAGCCCGACGCCGTCGCCGTGCGCGCCTTCTCGGCCAGCGGCCTGCAGTTCTTCGTCTCGAGCTCGTTCTCGAAGAGCTTCTCGCTCTACGGCGAGCGCGTCGGCGCGCTGTCCATCGTCACCGCCAGCAAGGAAGAAGCAGGCCGCGTGCTGTCGCAGGTCAAGCGCGTGATCCGCACCAACTACTCCAACCCGCCGATCCACGGCGGCGCCATCGTCGCCGCGGTGCTGTCCTCGCCCGAGCTGCGCCAGATGTGGGAAGACGAGCTCGGCGGCATGCGCGAGCGCATCCGCGCCATGCGCACCGGCCTGGTCGAGCAGCTCAAGGCGGCCGGCGTGGCGCAGGATTTCTCCTTCGTGATCAAGCAGCGCGGCATGTTCTCCTACACCGGCCTTACCGCCGCCCAGGTCGAGAAGCTCAAGGCCGACTTCGGCATCTACGCCGTGTCGACCGGCCGGATCTGCCTGGCCGCGCTCAACTCGAAGAACATCGGCTACGTCGCCAAGGCGATCGCCCAGGTGGTCAAGGGCTGAAGCCCCACCCGCGTCGAGGCGCAGACGGCATTCGGCGAAAAGTTGCCGTCTTCGCCTTGACGCAAGCGTGCCCACTGCCTAGAATGCGCGCCTCTGTTCCCCGATAGCTCAGTCGGTAGAGCGCCGGAC
>JBEOKH010000360.1:0-6934 GCA_040275625.1 Thauera sp.
GCCGCCCCGCGCCGGCTGGTCATCGCCGAGGCCAGCGCCAGTGGCGCGACCGATGCCTACCAGACCATCAAGGGGCTCGCCGCAGCCGGCGCCGGCTCGGTGCACGTCGCGGTATGTCGTGCCCGTGGTCGCGTCGACGCCGCGGCCTTCTTCCGCAGCCTCGACACCCTGGTGCGCCAGCATGTCGGTGTGCCCCTGGCCTGGCTCGGCGAGCTCGAGCGCGACGACATCGCCGCCGGGCTGACGGCGCCGCTGCAGACCTCTGCGCGCGAAGCGGGCGCTGCCTTCCTGCGTCGGGTCGCCGGCAGTGCGCGTGCCGGTGTCATGCGCGGCTGATCGCCCATGCCCGTGAATTATCGTGCTGGTAATGGTGGCGAGGCTGCGGGACAATCCCCGTCTTCGATAGCGGGAACCGGTGCGCCCGGCACCGGACGCCGCCAGACCCAACAGGCCGAATGGATGTACGACGCAAACGGTAAGCTCGACAAGTCCGGTCTTGTCGAAACCTATGCTCCGCTGGTCAAGCGCATCGCCTTCCAGTTGATGTCGAGGCTGCCCGCCAGCGTCGATGTGGACGATCTGATCCAGAACGGCATGATGGGCCTGCTCGATGCGCTCGGCCGCTACGAGCAGGGTCTCGGCGCCCAGTTCGAGACCTATGCGGTGCAGCGCATCCGTGGTGCGATGCTCGACGGCCTGCGCGAGAACGACTGGCTGCCGCGCAGCCTGCGGCGCGACATGCGACGCATCGAGGCGGCCATCCATGGTCTCGAGCAGCAGTTCGGTCGTCAGCCCTCCGAGACCGAACTCGCCGCCGCGCTCGACATGCCGCTCGAGGACTATCAGCGCATGTTGCAGGATGCCCGCGGCCACCAGCTTGTCTATCTCGAAGATTTCAACCGCGAGGAGGACGACGATTATCTCGAGCGCCACCTCGCCCATGAAGGTAACGACCCGCTCACCCTGCTCGAGGACGTCGACATCCGCCGCCGGCTGGTGGCTGCGATCGAGCATCTGCCCGAGCGCGAGCAACTGGTGATGGCGCTCTACTACGACGAGGAACTCAACCTGCGCGAGATTGGCGAGGTGCTCGGTGTCACCGAGTCGCGCGTGTGCCAGTTGCACAGCCAGGCGGTTGCCCGCCTGCGTGCGTGCGTCCTCGAGGGGGGGGCGACGCTGCCTGCGGTGCGTCGGCGCGGGCGTCCGCTCAAGAACCCGGCCGCGGGCCGATGAGGAGGGGCGCATCCGCGGGCCCCGCATGCCATGGATAAGATCAGTCTCGTCGGCCTCACGCTCGGTATCGCCGCGATCGTCCTCGGCCAGGTGCTCGAGGGCGGGCACCTGTCGTCGCTGTTCCAGCCCACCGCCTTCATGATCGTGATCGGCGGTACGCTCGGCGCCGTCATGCTGCAAAGCCCCTTGCGCATCTTCATGCAGGGCATGCGCATGGCGCGCTGGGTGTTCCTGCCACCGGCGCCGGCCTACGACGCGATCATCGACCAGGTCGCCCAGTGGGGGCAGGTGGCGCGCAAGGAAGGCCTGCTGAGCCTGGAAAACCAGATCGATGCGCTGCCCGATCCCTTCATGCGCAAGGGCCTGCAACTGCTCGTCGATGGCATCGAACCCAACCGCCTGCGCGAGGTGCTTGAGGTCGAGATCGGCGTTTGGGAGAACCAGATGAAGATGTCCGCGCGCATCTGGGAGGCCGCCGGCGGCTATGCGCCGACGATCGGCATCCTCGGCGCGGTGATGGGCCTGATCCACGTGATGGAGAACCTCTCCGACCCGTCGCGGCTCGGCGCCGGGATCGCGGTGGCCTTCGTCGCCACGATCTACGGGGTGGGCTTCGCCAACCTGGTGTTCCTGCCGATCGCCAAGAAGCTTGGCGCGCATATCGTCACCCTGACCACGCAGCGCGAGATGTTCGTGGACGGACTGGTCGGCATCGCCAATGGCGATAACCCGCGCATCATCGCCAGCCGGATGCAGGGCTACGTGGTCTGAGCGCGGCAAAGGAGCGATCATGCGGCGCAGGCGCAAACTCGACGAAGAGCACGACAACCACGAGCGCTGGCTGGTGTCCTACGCCGACTTCATCACCCTGCTGTTCGCGTTTTTCGTCGTGATGTACTCACTGTCCTCGGTCAACGAGGGCAAGTACCGCGTGCTGTCCGACTCGCTGGTGCTGGCTTTCCGCAATGTGAATGTCAACGACAGCGGCGAGCAGATCGTCCTCCCCCGGGTCAGCGTCGTGCCTTCGCAGCCCATCACCCGACCCGCGCCGCCGGCGGTCGACCCGGTCGTCGAGCAGCGCCGCCAGGAAACCGCGCAGCGCATGCGCAACATGGCCGACGAGATCCGTCGCGTGCTGTCGCCGCTTACCCGGGCGGGCCAGGTCAATGTGACCGAGGGTGCGTTTGGAGTGAGCGTCGAGATCAATGCCAGCCTGTTGTTCGCACCGGGCGATTCAGCGCTCGGACAGGAGGCCGTCAGCGCCTTGAACGCGGTCGCGCAAGTGCTGGCGCCGGCGCCGTTCCCGATCACGGTCGAGGGTCACACCGACAACGTCCCGATCAGCACCTTCCGCTTCCCGTCAAACTGGGAGCTGTCCGCGGTGCGTGCGTCGTCGGTGGCGCGGCTGTTCATCGATAACGGGGTCGCGCCTGACCGCCTCACCGCCGCCGGCTACGCCGACCAGCGCCCGGTGGCCGATAACGCAAGTGAAGAAGGGCGCGGCCGCAATCGTCGTGTGACGGTGCTGATCGAGTCGCGGGTGGCCGACCTCGAGGCGACCGCAGGCCCCACCACCATCCCGCCCGACGACCCGATCCGCTCGATCCTTCCGGAGGACGTGCAGGGCTGAGGCAAACCGGCCGCGCCCGCAGAAGCCCCCAAGGTGGGCGAGGTTTCTGCAGGAGCGGCGCAGGCGAAGGGGGCGGTCATGTTCTCGGCGGTGGGGAGCGCATGCGGCCGTTCAGCGTTCGCGCCTTCCGGCGCTCCTGCAGGCGCGTCGACGCGGCCCTCATTGCATGCGCTCGGGTTTCACCCTGGGCGTCAGCGCCATGCCTTTGCGCGCGCGGCGGTGGCGCAGCGGTTCGCGCTGGCCGGGCTTGAGCTCGATGCTCACCGCCTTGCCGCCGCGGCCGGTGCCTGCCACGGTCAGCACCGCGTCGTCGGCCGGCACCGCAACCGCGGCGAGCGCCTCGCCTTCGTCCAGCGCCATCACGATCACGCCGCGACCACCGCTCTGGGTCTTCATCTCGGGGCGCGGGAAGACGAGGAGGCGGCCGTTCTCGGACGCCGCGGCGACCCAGTCACCGTAGACCTTCGCCGGCAGCAGCACCTTCTCGCCCTTCTCCAGGCTCATGAAGGCCTTGCCGGCGCGCTGGCGGCTGGTGGCGTCCGCCACGCTGCACAGGAAGCCGTAGCCACCGCTGTTTGCGAACAGATGCACCGAATCGGGGGTGTCGGTGACGACCTGCGCCAGCTTGCCGCCGTCCTGGAACTCGACCAGGGTGGAGATGGGTGCGCCGTCGCCGCGCCCGCCGGGCAGGTCGGACACCTTCACGGTGTAGGCGCGCCCGTTGCTGTCGATGACGATCAGCGGCCAGACGGTGCGCGTCTCGATCACCGCGAAGCCAAAGTCGCCGGCCTTGTAGGCGATGCCGGCGGGGTCGATGCCGTAGCCCTGGCGCGAGCGCACCCAGCCGTTCTTCGACACGATGACCGTTACCGGTTCGTCCGGCACGCTGATCTCGGCCGGCGCCACCGCGGCGACCGCCTCGACCAGGGTGCGGCGGTCGTCGCCGTACTTCTTCGCGTCGTCCTGGATCTCCTTGAGGATCAGCTTCGTCATCACTGCGCGGCTGTCGAGGATGTGCTGCAGGCCGGCGCGCTCGTCCTTGAGCTCGGCGAGCTCCTTCTCGATCCTGAAGCCTTCGAGGCGCGCGAGCTGGCGCAGGCGGATCTCAAGGATGTCCTCGGCCTGGATGTCGGAGAGCCCGAAGGCAGCGATCAGCGCCGGCTTGGGCTCGTCCGATTCGCGGATCACGCGGATCACTTCCTCGATGTGCAGGAAGGCGATCATGCGGCCTTCGAGGATGTGGATGCGGCGATCGACCTCGTTCAGGCGATGGCGGGTGCGGCGCTCGACCGTCACGTAGCGGAAGTCGATCCACTCGCGCAGGATCTGCACCAGGTTCTTCTGCTGCGGCCGGCCGTCGCGCCCGATCATGGTCATGTTGACCGAGGCCGAGGTCTCCAGGCTGGTGTGGGCGAGCAGCACCGCCATGAACTCGTCGCGGTTCTGGCGGCTGGACTTGGGCTCGAGCACGATGCGCACCGGCGCCTTGTCGCTGGATTCGTCGCGCACCGTGTCGAGCACGCCGAGCACGAGCTGCTTGAGATTCTTCTGCTCCTGCGAGACCTCCTTCTTGCCCGCGCGCGGCTGCGGGTTGGTCAGGGTCTCGATCTCGGACAGCACCTGGGCCGCGGAGACGCCGTGCGGCAGTTCCTCGATGATCGCGCGCCACTGGCCGCGGGCGAGCTCCTCGATCTTCCAGCGCGCGCGCAGGCGCAGGCTGCCGCGCCCCGATGCATAGGCGTCGCGGATGGCGTCGGGCGTGGAGATGAGCTGGCCGCCGCCGGGGAAATCCGGGCCGGGGAGGATGCCGAGCACGTCCTCGAGCGTCGCCTCCGGGTGGCGAACGAGGTGGCAGGTGGCCTCGGCGACTTCGCGCAGGTTGTGCGGCGGGATCTCGGTCGCCATGCCGACCGCGATGCCCGAGGCGCCGTTGAGCAGCACGAAGGGCAGGCGCGCGGGCATCAGCTGCGGCTCTTCGAAGGCGCCGTCGTAATTGGGGATGAAGTCGACCGTGCCGCGGTCGATCTCGGAGAGCAGCAGCTCGGCGATCGGGGTCAGACGGCACTCGGTGTAGCGCATCGCTGCCGCCGAGTCGCCGTCGCGCGAGCCGAAGTTGCCCTGGCCGTCGACGAGCGGATAACGCAGCGAGAAGTCCTGTGCCACCCGCACCATCGCGTCATACACCGAGGTGTCGCCGTGCGGGTGGTACTTGCCGATCACGTCGCCGACCACGCGCGCCGACTTCACGTGCTTGGAGGTTGACGACAGGCGCATCTCGCTCATCGCAAACAGGATGCGGCGCTGCACGGGCTTCAGTCCGTCCTCGACCTGCGGCAGCGCGCGCGACTTCACCACGCTCATCGCGTAGGCGAGGTAGGCACGCTCGGCATAGCGGTCCAGTGCGAGGGTGCCGTCGTCCTCGGGCTCGGGCTCCGGGTCGGCGGGCGGGGCGGGGGGCGGGGGCAGGTCGGCACCAGCGGCAGTCGCCAGCGTGCTGCCCTCATCTGCCTGCGCCGGCGCTGCAGTACTCAGCGCCGCGCTTGCCGGGGAGGCTGCAGTCGTAGTGGATGCGGGGACCTTGGGCACGTCGAAGAGATCGGGAGTGTCAGTGCTCATGTTGCGGAAAGGTAAGGTGCCGGAGGCTCATGGATGAGTGGCTCGGCCCAGTTCTCGAGCGCCAGGCCGCCGATGCGGGCGAACTCGCGGGTGTTGTTGGTGACCAGCGTGCAGCCGAGCGCGAGTGCGTGGGCAGCGATCTGGGTGTCGAGGGCTCCGATCGGCTGGCCGCAGCCTTCGAGTTCGGTGTGCAGCGCAGCGTAGCGCCAGACTGCCGTGTCGTCGAAGGCTGCGACCTCCAGCGGCAGCAGAAAGGTCTCGAGTGCTGCACGATTGCGCGTCGAGTTGCTCTTCGACACGCCGTAGGCAAGTTCGCAGGCAGTGATGACCGAAATGCCGATATCGCCGATCGGATGTGCTTCGAAGCGAGGGCGAACGTGGGCGGGGCGATGGTTGATGAGGTAGATGCAGATATTGGTGTCCAGCATGTACTTCATGATGCGATCGCCTCGCGCTCTTGCTGGGCGGGTTGATCGCGCACGAGCTCGAAACCAGACTCGAACTGGTCGAGGGCGTCGAACAGCGTCCGCCAGCCGTGGCGTGGCAACAGCACGATAGCGTCGCCCACGCGCTTGATCATGACCTCGTCGCCCTCGAAGCGGAATTCCTTGGGCAGGCGCACTGCCTGGCTACGGCCGTTGATGAAGAGCTTTGCGGTATCCATGGCATACCTCCCGGAGGAATCTATCGTTGGTATATATCATCGTGAAGTATATATCAATGATAGATCTCATGTGTGCGGTGACGGGGGCACTTTTCGGCTGATGGGTCTGATGCGCGCCAGACATCAGCGGCCTCAAACATCCGCCTCGACGCTGTCGCCCTTCTCCTCCATCCACGCCCGCCGCCCCGAGGCCTCGCCCTTGCCCATCAGCAGGGTGAACATCCTCCGCGTGTCCTTGAGCGCGCCGCTGCGCACCTTGACCGGCAGCACGCGGCGGGTGGCGGGGTCCATGGTGGTTTCGCGGAGCTGGTCGGGGTTCATCTCGCCCAGGCCCTTGAAGCGGCCGATCTCGATTGCATCGGGCTTGAAGCCTTCCTTCTCCAGACGCTCGCGCATCGCGGCGAGCTCGCCCTCGTCGAGCGCGTAGAGGCGGCGCGGCGGGCGCTTCTTGCCCTGGGCGGGGACGTCGACGCGGTACAGCGGCGGCTGCGCCACATAGATGTGGCCGTGCTCGATCAGTTTCGGGAAGTGGCGGAAGAACAGCGTCAGCAGCAGGGTCTGGATGTGGGCACCGTCGACGTCGGCGTCGGACATGATCACGACCTTGCCGTAGCGCAGGCCGGCGAGGTCGATCGCGCTGTCGGCAGTGTGCGCGTCCACGCCGAGCGCGACCGCGATGTCGTGGATCTCGGCGTTGGCGAACAGGCGGTCGGGGTCGATCTCCCAGGCGTTCTGCACCTTGCCGCGCAAGGGCAGGATGGCCTGGGTCTCCTTGTTGCGTGCCATCTTGG
>JBEOKH010000361.1:0-6574 GCA_040275625.1 Thauera sp.
GCGTTTCCGCAGCCGTCTCCGCCGCGTTTCCGCAGCCGTCTCCGCCGCGTTTCCGCAGCCGTCTCCGCCGCGTTTCCGCAGCCGTCTCCGCGGCCTTTCCGCAGCCGTCTCCGCGGCCTTTCCGCAGCCGTCTGTAGGAGCGACGGAAGTCGCGAACGGCGGCGTTGATGAAACCGCGGCGCCGATCAGATGAGCCGTCGGCGCGATCTGCGCCTCAAACTCGCCGCGTTTCCGTGGCCGTCTCCGCCGGGTTGCCGCAGCCGCCTTCGCCGCGTTTCCGCAGCCGTCGTCGCGGCGTATCCGGAGCCACCTGCACGGCGCTTCCGCAGTCGCGAACGGCGGCGTTGATGAAGCCGCGGCGCCGATCAGATGTGCCGCCAGCGCGACCTGCGTCTCGCAACAGAATGTTTTACAAGCGCTCGTTCTCTTTGAGAACGCCGTCCACCGCGCGCGCGGGACGGGATGCTCAAAACACGCCGATCTGTCCGAACCACGCGGTCGCCGCCGCCGCGCCGAGGAAGATCGCGGCATGGAAGGCGGCGAACCAGCGGTACTGGCGGCCGATGCACGCCGGGTCGAGATCGGAGATCAGGTAGAGCCGCCCCTCCGCGGGGCGGCGCACCACATGCAGCTCGGCGGCGGCCAGCGCCTCGGTCTGCTGCTGGCGTACCTCGCGGCGGGCCTGAGCGCGGGCGAGTTCCCACTCGCGCAGGTCGATCGTGCCGTCGCCGTCGAGGTCGAAGCGTTCGAGCAGGCGCGGGCGGTCGGCCTTCCATGCGGCGAGCAGCTCGCGCACCTGGACGCCGGCGTCGGTGCGCGCATCCGCGCTGCCCAGGGTGGCGAAGTCGCCGAGCACGTAGAGGCGATCGTGGCGGATCAGCGACCACTGGGTGTAGCGCAGCGCGCCCTGCGTGAACACGTCGCGCCGGCGCACCAGCATCTCGGCGCCGTCGGGGTCGATCGCGCACTGACCGCTGCCGTCGTCGAGCAGGAAGGAGGCGTCGCTGGTGTCGGTGCTCGTCACCTGCCACTCACCGTTCGACCGCCGGCGTTCGGTCTGCAGGCGGTACCACAGCAGCGGCAGGGCATTGACCGGCGATAGCAGCGGCGTGCCGTCGAGCGGTTGGCCGCGGCCCTGCAGTTCGGTGTAGCCCTGCGCGGCCGAGGCGATGCGCGCGGTCGGCGTGTCGGCGATCAGGCGCGCATGGCGCAGCGCACGCACCGCGCCGAAGAGGCCGGTGCCGAGCAGCAACGAGAGCGCGACCAGGCTGCCTGGCCCGGGGCCGAAGCGCAGCGCGAGCGCGATCGCGCCGAGCTGCACCGCCGGCAGCGCCATGTTCGCGCGCAGCGGGCGCAGATGGACGAGCATCGGGGATGCCTCTCGTGTGGCCGAGCGGAGAGGGCGCTCAGCCCTTGAACAGCGCCTGCAGGTCCACGTCCGCCTTCTCGGCGACGCTGAACTGCAGCAGCGCCTGCTCGGCATAGCCGAGCGGGCGTGCGATCAGCAGGTCGGGGAACTGCTCGATGCGCACGTTGTGCAGGTTGACCGACTCGTTGTACCACTCGCGACGGTCGGCGATCGCGTTCTCGAGTGCGGTGATGCGCGTCTGCAACTGCATGAAGTGCTCGTTCGCCTTCAGCTCGGGATACGCCTCGGCGACCGCGAAGATCTGCCCGAGGCCGGCGCGCAGCTGGTTCTCGGCGGCGCCCAGCGCCGCCACGTCGTGCGTCTCGCGCGCCCTGGCGACACGCGCACGCGCCTCGGTCACGCGGGCCAGCGTGGCCTGCTCGAACTGCTTGTACTGGCGGCACACCTCGACCAGCTTGGGCAGCTCGTCGTGGCGCTGCTTGAGCAGCACGTCGATGTTGGCCCAGGCCTTGGCGATGTTGTGCTTGAGGCGGACCAGGCCGTTGTAGGTCACCACGCCGTAGACCAGCGCGAGGACCACGATGCCAAGTAATACTGCGCTGCCGATACTCATTTCGGGGACTCCGTGGTGGACGCGCGCATCTTATACTCGCGCTCTCGCGTCGCGCGTTGCGCATGCCACGGCGGGCGCGAATCGCCTTCATCGCAGCGGAAACTCCCACCTTGTCCGTCTACCCCCCTTCTTTCCTGCGCCGTCCGGCGGTCGTCATGGCCTGCGGCGCGCTCATCCTCACCCTGGCCATGGGTGTGCGCCACACCGGCGGCCTGTTCCTGCAGCCGATGACGCTCGACCACGGCTGGTCGCGCGAGCTGTTCTCCTTCTCGATCGCGCTGCAGAACCTGCTGTGGGGCGTGTTCCAGCCCTTCGCCGGCGCCTTCGCCGACCGCCACGGTGCCGGCCGCACGCTGGTGGGGGGGGCGCTGCTGTACATCGTCGGCCTGGTGGTGATGGCCCACGCCGACAGCGCGCTCGGGCTCAACGTCGGCGCAGGCCTGCTCATCGGCATGGGCCTCTCGGGCACCACCTTCAGCGTCGTGCTCGGTGTGATCGGGCGCATGGCCGCGCCGGAAAAGCGCAGCCTCGCGCTCGGCATCGCCTCGGCCGGCGGCAGCTTCGGCCAGTTCGCGGTGCTGCCGGTGGGGCAGGGGCTGATCACCGCCTTCGGCTGGCAGGACGCGCTGCTGTGGATGGCGGTGGGCGTCGCCTTCATCATCCCGCTCGCCGCCGCGGTCACCGGCACCAGTGCGCGCGGCGGCGGCATCGAGCAGTCGCTGCGCCAGGCGCTCGCCGAGGCGATGCACACGCCGAGCTTCCACTTCCTGTTCTGGAGCTTCTTCGTGTGCGGCTTCCAGACCGCCTTCGTGATGCTGCACCTGCCGGCCTACGTGGTCGACATGGGGATGTCGGCCAACATCGGCATGACCGCGGTGGCGATGATCGGCCTGTTCAACATCTTCGGCTCCTTCCTGTCGGGCTGGCTGGGTGGCCTGTACAGCAAGAAGTGGCTGCTGGCGTCGATTTACGCGCTGCGCATCGTCGCCATCCTGGCGCTGCTGCTGTTTCCGCTCACGCAGCTCACGCTGTACGTGTTCGCGGCGGTGATGGGGCTGCTGTGGCTGGGCACCGTGCCGCTCACCAGCGGCCTGGTCGGCCACATCTTCGGGCTGCGCTACGTCGGCATGCTGTACGGCATCGTCTTCCTCGGCCACCAGATCGGCGGCTTCCTCGGCGCCTGGCTGGGCGGGCGGATCTTCGACCTGAGCGGCTCGTACGAGATCGCGTGGTGGCTGTCGATCGCGCTCTCGGTGATGGCGGCGGTCCTGTCGCTGCCCGTGCGCGAGGCGCCGCTGGTGCGCGCGGCGGTGGCGCGATGAGGCGTGGGCTGCTGCGCCTGCTGCTGGTCGCGCTCGCCGCGGGGGTGCTCGCCCTGATCTTCTCCGCCTACCAGCACCCGGCCCTGCTGCTCGACTTCGGCAACCTGATGCGGCTCTGCGGCTGAGCGGCGCGCGCGGCGCCGTCACGCCCCGGTCGGGCTCGGTAGCAGTGCGGCGCGCACCTCGGCCGGCATGCCCAGGCGCTGCAGCAGCATTTCGCGAGGATGATGCAAAAGCCCTTCGAGCTCGATGACGTCGGCTTCCAGGGCGGGGTTCGTCCAGCCGCGCGCCTGGTGGCGGGCGAAGCGTGCGGCCAGGCGCACCGTGCGCACGCGTGGGTCGTCGGTATCGCCGCCCTCGAGCAGGTCGGTGAGCAGCGCGGGCAGGCGCCACGCCACCACCAGGGCGTGCTGCAGTTCTGCCGCCGTGACCCCGAACACCGCGCGCTGGGCCTCCGCGGCAGGGCGCCCGAGCTCGGCGAGCTGGCGCTCGATTGCCGCCAGGGTCAGCGTCGGAGCGTGGATCGAGCACACGATCTCGGTGGCCTCACGGAGCAGGGTGGCGACGGTGATCTCCTGCACGTCGTGATCGCGTCGCATCACGGCGAAATCGCGCGCGAACTCGGCGGCATGGCGCGCACGCGCGATGAGCTTGATCACCACCACCAGCGCCTTCGGGTGTGCGGCCAGGGTGTCTTCCACCGTGGGCAGGCTGGCGAAGGCGGCGAAGAAGGGTTCGATGCCGAGCATCATCAGCGCCCGTTCGATGGTGGTGATGTCGTGGGTCTGCGAGGCGCGGCGATGGGCTTCGAGGTAGGTGAGCAGGCGCAGCGTCATCAGCGGGTCGGTGAGCACGACCGCGGCCAGCTCCCGCGCGCCGGGCTGGTGGCTGCCCTCGCGCAGCGCGTCGAGCGCGCGCACGGTATGGCGAAGCACAGGCAAGCCCGCGCCCGAGAGGGCGTCGATATAGGCTTGCACCGAGGGCAGGGGGTGTGTGATCAGGGGCATCGTCGGGGTCGTTTGCAGTGGGCGCGCGCCCGGGGGCCGCGCGTCGATACGCTTGATAACGGCTGGCAGGTCGCGCAACTTGAGCTCGAGCCGCTCGCCGCGCCTGCAGCGAAGCGGGGCGGCAGGGTCGATGGCGAGCGCGGCGCACGCCGCGGGCTTGTTGCATCGTGCCCGTTCGCGCGCGCGCCGAAAAGCGCGCGCTGGTGAGGGCGACGGCGAGTTTTGGCTATAATTATGAATCAGCGTGGCTGCACAGCCGTCATCGACCCCCACAGGAGGCTTCCGGATGAACCCGTTCAAGGCATTCGTGATCAACCAGGACGAAAACCGCAAGGTGGTGAGCGGCATGGGCACGCTGAGCGCGGACCAGCTCGATGCGGGCGAGGTGACGATCCGCGTCCACTATTCCAGCATCAACTACAAGGATGCGCTCGCCGCCACCGGAGCGGGCAAGATCATCCGCCGCTTCCCCTGCGTGGGCGGCATCGACCTGTGCGGCGAGGTCGTCGACAGCGCCGACGCGCGCTTCAAGGCCGGCGACAAGGTGATCGCCACCAGCTTCGACATCGGCGTCGCGCACCACGGCGGCTATGCCGAGTACGCGCGCGTGCCGGCGGGCTGGGTGGTGCCGCTGCCCGCCGGGCTCGACCTCTTCGAGGCGATGGCGCTCGGCACCGCCGGCTTCACCGCCGCGCTCGGCATCGTGCGCATGGAAGACAACGGCCTGGCCCCGGCCAGGGGCCCGGTGCTCGTCACCGGCGCCACCGGTGGCGTGGGCGCGCTGGCGATCGACATGCTGGCGCGGCTCGGCTACCACGTGGTCGCGCTCACCGGCAAGGAGGCCGAGTCCGACTACCTGAAGATGCTCGGCGCGGCCGAGATCCTGCTGCGCGCCTCCATCGACTTCGACAAGGAGCGCCCGCTCGAGGCGGCGCGCTGGGCCGGCGCGGTGGACAACGTCGGCGGCCAGATCCTGCACTGGGTGCTGGCGAGCATGCAGCAGGCCGGCACGGTGGCGAGCATCGGCAACGCGGCGAGCTTCAACATCAACACCACGGTGTTCCCCTTCATCCTGCGCGGGGTGAGCCTGCTCGGGGTGGATTCGGGCTACATGGGCTTCCCCACCCGTCAGCGTGTGTGGGAGCGGCTGGCCACCGATCTCAAGCCGCGCCACCTCGCCACGATCACGCGCACGATCGATTTCGATGCGCTGCCGGGCGCTTTCGACGACTTCATCCACGGCCGCGTCAAGGGCCGCAGCGTCGTGCGCATCGGCGCCTGAGCGCGTCATGGACGAGACCGCGGTGACGGCGGACGACGACGGCAGGCTGCCGCGCATCCTCGTCGTCGACGACTCGCGCATGGTGCGCGCGTCGATCGTCAAGCACATCCGCGGCCGCTTCGAGGCGCGCGAGGAACCCGACGGCGAAGCCGCGTGGGAAGCGCTGCTGGTCGACCCAGGCATCGAGATCGTGCTCACCGACATCGGCATGCCGCGCCTGGACGGTTACGGCCTGCTCGAACGCCTGCGCGCCTCGAAGGTGCCGCGCGTGCGCGACCTGCCGGTGGTGATCATCTCGGGCGACGAGGACGAGTCGGCGCGCGCGCGCGCGCTCGCGCTCGGCGCCAACGGCTTCATCACCAAGGGCTCCGGCGGCGTCGAACTGCTCGCCACGCTGATGTCGCTGCTGCGCCTGTCCAAGGCGCAGAGCGCGCTCGAACTCAGCCGCAGCGCGGTGGAGCAGGGCAGCCCGGTCGACCCCGAGTCCGGGCTTGCCAGCCCGGCCTACCTCGAGCACCACGGCGCCCAGGCGGTTGCCGAGGCGCGTCGGCGCCATGGCGACATTGGCGCGATGGTGATCGAGATCGACCAGTACGAGGCGCTCTCTGCCCGTCACGGCGCGCAGGTCGTGCAGCTCATCCTGCGCAAGCTCGGCAAGCTGGTGAGCGACCGCATCCGCGCCGAGGACACCTTGTCGCAGCACGGCCAGGCCTGCTTCGCGCTGCTGTCGCCGGGCATCGACCGCGTGTCCATCTGCGCCTTCGCGCTGCGCCTGCGCGCCAGCGTCGAGAAGCTGGTGATGGCCTACCGCGACGAGCGCATCCGCGTGACCCTGAGCATCGGCGTCGCCAGCGCGGTCACCGACGGTCGCGAGGCCATCGGCGCGCTGCTCGCGCTCGCCCAGGAGCGCGCCACGCAGGCGCACACGGCGGGTGGCAACCGCGTCGTCGCCGAGGGCGGCGAGGTCGACCCGGCGGCGAT
>JBEOKH010000362.1:0-3309 GCA_040275625.1 Thauera sp.
AGAAGCGGGCCTGGCGCTGCCGGCGCGCGGCGTGGCGGGCGAGGAAGTGGCGCGCCAGCGGCACGATGTCGCCCGGGCGCTCACGCAGCGCAGGGATGGCGATCGGGAACACGTTGAGGCGGTAGTACAGGTCCTCGCGGAAACGCCCGGCGGCGACCTCGCGGAGCATGTCGCGGTTGCTGGTGGCGAGCACGCGGATGTCGAGCGCCACCGGCTTCTTGCCGCCGACGCGCTCCACCTCGCGCTCCTGCAAGACGCGCAGCAGCTTGGCCTGCAGGGCGAGCGGCATCTCGGAGATCTCGTCGAGCAGGATGGTGCCGCCCTGGGCCTGCTCGAACTTGCCCGGCTGCGCCGCCTGCGCGCCGGTGAAGGCGCCCTTCTCGTAGCCGAACAGGGTGGCCTCGAGCAGGTTCTCGGGGATGGCCGCGCAGTTGATGGCGACGAAAGGCCCCTTGGCGCGCGGCGAGTGCTGGTGAATGTAGCGCGCGACGACTTCCTTGCCGGTGCCCGACTCCCCCGACAGCATCACGGTGGCGTCGGACTCGGCCACGCGCGCGGCGAGCGCGAGCAGGTCGCGCGAATGCGGGTCTTCCGCCACCGTATCCTCTGCGACCGGCTGCACCGCGGCATAGCGGCGCACGCTCTCGAGCAGCGCCTCGGGCTCGAAAGGCTTCATCAGGAAGTCGCAGGCGCCGCCGCGCATTGCCGCCACCGCCTTGTCGACGTCGCCGTAGGCGGTCATCAGCAGCACCGGCGTCTGCGGCCGACGCGCACGCACCGCGTGCAGCACCTGCAGGCCGTCCATCGGCTGCATGCGCAGGTCGGTGATGACGAGGTTGAAATGGTCGCGCTCGATCGCCTCGAGCGCCGCCGGCCCGCCGTCCGCACCGGTGACGCGGTGGTGCGCCAACTCCAGGGTGAAGCACACCGCGTCGCGCAGCGCAGCATCGTCCTCGACGACGAGGATGTTGAGGGTCTCGATCATGGATGCTCTTGTCCGCCGTTGGGCGCACCTGCGGCCAGCGGCACGGTGAGGGTGAATTCCGCGCCCTGCCCCGGCGCCGAGCGCAGCGTGATGTCGCCACCATGGGCGCGCGCCACGCCGCGCGCGATCGCCAGGCCCAGCCCGGTGCCTTCGGCGCGGGTGGTGAAGAAGGGTTCGAACAGGCGCTCCTGCAGCTCGGGGGCGATACCGCGGCCGCTGTCGCGCACCGCAAAGCGCACCTCGGGCGTGCCGATGCCACTGTCGGTCGCGCTCACGCGGGTCGCTTCGCAATGCAGTGTGCCGCCCGCCTCGCAAGCCTGGATACCGTTCTCGAGCAGGTTGGTGAGCGCGCCGCCGAGCGCCTTGCGGTCGCCGATCACCTCGGCATCGCCGCAGGCGCAGGCGCAGGCGAAGCTCACCTTGCGCGCGCGCGCTACCGGCTCGAGGGTGTGCGCGAGCTCGGCGAGCAGCTCGCACACCGCGAAGCGCTGGCGGCCTGCGCTGTCGCCACGGGCGAACAGCAGCATGTCGCGGATCAGGCGCTCAAGATAGCGCAGGCGCTCGAGCGCACGGTCGGCCACCATCGCGCGCTGCGCCGGGTCGAGCTCGGGCTGGCGCAGGTTGCCGGTGTAGAGCAGCGCGGCGGCGAGCGGCGTGCGCAATTGATGGGCGAGCCCGGCAACCATCTCGCCCATCGCGGCGAGGCGCTCGTTGCGCTCGGCGGCGATCCGCATGCGATGGGTGTCGGTGATGTCGTGCACCAGCAGGATGCGTTCGGCGCCCGATTCGAGCTCGGACTCGGACAGCGCCAGCCGGCGCACCTCGCCGTCGTCGGCGATCAGGAACTCGCCCGCGGCGCCGCTTTCTTCCATGCGCGCGGCAAGCTCTGCCCACGGCTGGCCTGCGAGGTCGCTACCAAGCAGGTTTTCGGCGGCACGATTGGCCTGCACGACACTTCCGCCACGGTCGACCACCAGCACGCCGGCGGGCAAAGCGCCCATCAGCACGGCCAGGCGCTCGGTGAGCTGGCCGACCTGGGCCTGCAGCGCGTTGTAGGCCGTCGACAGCTCCTCCGAGGCGCGGCTGAACAGCGCGAAGGCCTCGGCGAGTTGTGTGGCGTTCAGCCGCGCAGCATCCAGCGCCGGCGTGGCCGGCACGCTCCGTGCCGGGTCGCCAGCGACAGCCGTTTCCGGCGTGGAAAGGTCGGATTCCGTTTTCACGACTTGCACTCTAAATGCGTCGGGCTCCATGGTAGCCGGCAAACAGGCGGCAAAAAATGCCGCTTTTCACACCATCGGTTTTGCACTCGCAGACGGACAATGCCCCCATCCCAACGCGCGCACGCAACAGGACCGCCATCATGGCCGCAGCAGAAAACACCGCCGACCTGCCCCCGGGCGCCGCTGCACTCGCAGGCGGCGAGGCCCCGCCCCCGACGCGAATGCAGCAGGCGCTGCAGAATCTCAACGCCCTGACCCAGCGCCAGAAGGTCGCCGGTGCGCTGGCGATCGCGCTCGCGGTCGCGCTGGTGGCCGGTTCGCTGATGTGGAACCAGGCGCCCGAGTACGCGGTGCTGTACTCCAACCTCGACGAACGCGAGGGCGGCCAGATCATCAACGAGCTGCAGCAGCGCAACGTGCCCTTCCGCATGTCGGCCAGCGGCAGCGCCATCCTGGTGCCCCAGGCCCAGGTGCACGAGACCCGCCTCCGCCTGGCCGCCGAAGGCCTGCCCAAGGGCGGGCTCGCCGGATTCGAGCTGATGGACGGACAGAAGCTCGGCATCTCGCAATTCAACGAACAGATCAATTACCAGCGCGCGCTCGAGGGCGAGCTGTCGCGTACCGTGCAGGCGATCGACGCGGTCGCCAGCGCGCGTGTGCACCTGGCGATGCCCAAGCAGACCGCCTTCCTGCGCGACGACCAGCGCCCGACCGCTTCGGTGATGGTGAACCTGCGCCCGGGCCGCGTGCTGGCCGCCAACCAGGTGGCCGGCATCGTGCATCTGGTGTCGTCGAGCGTGCCGCGGATGAGCGCCGAGGGGGTCAAGATCGTCGACCAGAACGGCAAGCTGCTCACCGAGCAGGCCGACCCGCTGATGCGCGCCGGCCTCAACGCCAACCAGCTCGAATACGTGCGCCTGCTCGAACAAGGCTTCATCGACCGCATCGACAGCATCCTGGTGCCGCTGGTCGGCAAGGGCAACTACGGCGCCCAGGTGGCGGCCGACGTGGATTTCAACCAGGTCGAGCAGACCGCCGAGACCTACAAACCGAACCCCACGCCCGACCAGGCGATCCGCAGCCAGCAGATCAACGAGGCCTTCA
>JBEOKH010000363.1:0-10498 GCA_040275625.1 Thauera sp.
GTCCCCGTCCCCGTCCGCGACCGCTGCCGGCGGCGGGCCCCCCGCACTGGCCGCCGTCGCACCCGTGCCGGCGGCCGAGAACGCGGTGCCAGCGCGTCCCGCTGCAAGCGGTGATGCCGCTGCATTGCTCGCGCTCGGCGACTGGCGCGGACTGATCCGCGCACTCGGACTCGGCGGCCTGGTGCGCGAACTGGCCCAGCACTGCGAGTGGGTGGAGTGGGCCGACGGGGCGCTACGATTGCGCCTGTCGACCGCGCACCGCCACCTCCTCGACATGAACCGGGGTGCCGTCGATCGCTTGGAGGAGCAGCTTTCGGCAGCGCTCGGGCGCACGATCGCGGTGCGCATCGCGATCGGCGACATCGCCGGCGAAACGCCGGCCCAGCGCGACGAGCTCGAGCGCCGGGCGCGCCATGCCGAAGCGGTGGCGGCACTCGAGGCCGACCCCTTCGTGCGCGAACTGATCGAGCGCTTTGACGCCACCCTGGTCGAGAGCACCGTCAAGCCCCTTTGAAGGTGGACGCCCCATGTCCGCCCCTTGCCGCCCCCAGGGCGGATTCCTTGCCCCAACCGATTCGACGGAGAACCCATCATGATGAAAGGCGGTATCGCAGGCCTCATGAAGCAGGCCCAGCAGATGCAGGAGAACATGAAGAAGATGCAGGACCAGCTCGCCTCGGTCGAGGTCGAGGGCCAGTCCGGCGCCGGCATGGTCAAGGTGCAGATGACCTGCAAGTACGACGTGCGCCGCGTGTCGATCGACGCGTCGGTGATGGACGACAAGGAAATGCTCGAGGATCTGGTCGCCGCTGCGCTCAATGACGCTGTGCGCAAGGTCGAGTCTGCGACCCAGGAGAAGATGGCCAGCGTCACTGCCGGGCTGAACCTGCCGCCGGGCATGAAGCTGCCGTTTTGAGCGAGCGCAGATGTCGCCGTCAAGCCTCGACGAACTGATCGAGTCCCTGCGTTGCCTGCCGGGGGTGGGCCCCAAGTCCGCGCAGCGCATGGCCTACCACCTGTTGCAGCGCGATCAGCAGGGCGCCGCGCGGCTCGGCCGTGCGCTCGTCCATGCGCTCGAGGTGCTGCGCCACTGCGAGCGCTGCAACAGCTTCACCGAAGAGCAGGTCTGTCCCCGCTGCGCCAATCCGCGCCGCGACGCCGCGCTGTTGTGCGTGGTCGAGATGCCCGCCGATCTGGCGATGATCGAACAGACGCACTCCTACAATGGGCTCTATTACGTGCTGATGGGGCGGCTGTCTCCGCTCGACGGGGTCGGTCCGCGCGAGCTGCGACTGGACAAGCTGATCGCGCGCGCGACCGAGGAGGGCGTGCGCGAGGTGATTCTGGCAACCAACTTCACCAACGAGGGGGAGGCCACCGCGCACACCGTCGCCAGCCTGCTGTCGGCGCGCGGAGTCAAGGTAAGCCGGCTGTCGCGCGGCGTGCCGGTGGGGGGCGAACTGGAGCACACGGACATCGGCACCATCGCCCAGGCACTTGTCGAGCGGCGCGCGGTCTGAGCCGCGGGGTGAGTGGTGCGGCGATCGCCCGATTCCCGCGCGGCATGCTGATCGCGGTCGTCTTTATTGCGGAAAGCCTTGTTCCGGCTGGCAATCCGCCTCGCGTGCTTTCTCTGCCGCGGCGTCTTCGATATAATTCGGTAGTTATTTGTATCCAGGTCTTTCGTTTTCCTTTTTGGGAAGAGGCTCATGAGCGTTGATCAGAAAATGGACAGCAGTCGCCGCACCCTGCTGCTGGCGACGTCCGCCGCGGGCGGCGTGGCCGCGGTCGCGACCGCGGTGCCGTTCGTCGCCAGCCTGACTCCGTCCGAACGCGCGAAGGCGGCTGGCGCGCCGGTCGAAGCGGACGTCAGCAAGCTGAAACCGGGCGAGATGATGACGGTGGAGTGGCGGGGCAAGCCGGTGTGGATTCTGCGCCGCACGCCCGAGATGCTCGCCTCGCTCGACAAGACGGAGAGCAAGGTCAGTGACCCGAACTCGGACAAGCCGCAGCAGCCGGAGTACGCGAAGAACAAGCACCGCTCGATCAAGCCGGAATTCCTGGTCACGGTCGGGATCTGCACCCACCTTGGATGCTCTCCGTCCGAGAAATTCAAGGTCGGTGCCGAGGGGGGCATGGGCGCGGACTGGCCCGGCGGCTTCCTGTGCCCCTGTCATGGCTCGGTCTTCGATCTCGCCGGTCGCGTGTACAGCAGCATGCCCGCGCCGGACAACCTCGAGGTGCCGCCGCACCAGTATCTCGCGGACACCACCATTCTTGTTGGCGAAGACGGGAAGGCATAAGCGATGACGACCAAATCCCAAGCCGTTCTGAACTGGATCGATGAGCGCTTCCCGCTCACGTCCACCTGGAAGGCGCACCTGTCCGAGTACTACGCTCCGAAGAACTTCAACTTCTGGTACTTCTTCGGTTCGCTGGCACTGATGGTGCTGGTCATCCAGATCGTCACCGGCATCTTCCTCGTGATGCACTACAAGCCGGACGCCTCGCTCAATGCGTCCGGCATCCCGGTGGCGTTTGCCAGTGTCGAATACATCATGCGCGAAGTGCCGGGTGGCTGGCTGATCCGCTACCTGCACTCGACTGGCGCGTCGGCCTTTTTCGTCGTCGTTTACCTGCACATGTTCCGTGGTCTGATCTACGGTTCCTACCGCAAGCCGCGCGAACTGATCTGGGTCTTCGGTACGCTGATCTTCCTGGCGCTGATGGCCGAGGCCTTCATGGGTTATCTGCTGCCCTGGGGGCAGATGTCCTACTGGGGCGCGCAGGTGATCGTCAACCTGTTCTCGGCGATTCCCATCATCGGGCCGGATCTCTCCCTCGTGATCCGCGGCGACTTCGTCATCGGCGACGCCACGCTGAACCGCTTCTTCTCCTTCCACGTCATCGCCGTGCCGCTGGTGCTGATCGGCCTGGTGCTCGCACACATCGTCGCGCTGCACGAAGTCGGCTCCAACAACCCCGACGGCGTCGAGATCAAGAAGAAGAAGGACGCGACCGGCAAGCCGCTAGACGGCATTCCCTTCCATCCGTACTACACGGTGAAGGACATCGTCGGGGTCGTGGTTTTCCTGTTCTTCTTCAGCGCAGTCGTGTTCTTCATGCCTGAAGCGGGCGGTTACTTCCTCGAGTACAACAACTTCATCCCGGCAAACCCGATGGTGACCCCGCCGCATATCGCGCCGGTGTGGTACTTCACCCCCTTCTACTCGATCCTGCGCGCGGTGACCTATCCGCTGTTCGGCATCGACGCGAAGTTCTGGGGTGTGGTGGCGATGGGGGCGTCGGTGGTGATCATCGCCTTCCTGCCCTGGCTCGACCGCAGTCCGGTGAAGTCGATCCGCTACAAGGGACCGATCTTCAAGACCGTGCTGGCGATCTTCCTGGTGTGCTTCTTCATCCTCGGCTACCTCGGTGTGCTGGCGCCGACCCCGGGTCGCACGCTGGTTTCGCAGATCTGCTCGGTGCTGTATTTCGCCTTCTTCCTGCTTATGCCGTGGTACAGCAAACTCGACCCGTGCAAACCCGAACCGGATAGGGTGACTTTCAAATGAAAACGCGAGTGATCAATTTCATCAAGCGGGTCGCGGCCGTGGCCCTGTTCGCGCCGGCCGTGGCGATGGCCGCGGGCGCAAGCCTGCACCTGGACAAGGCGCCGGTCAGTACCGAGCCCGCCGCGCTTCAGCACGGCGCCAAGCTGTTCGTCAATTACTGCATGAACTGTCACAGCGCGAGCTTCATGCGCTTCAACCAGCTCGAGAACATCGGCCTGTCGGAGGAAGAAATCCGCGACAATCTGATGTTCACCGGCGAGCGTGTCGGCGACCTGATGAAGATCGCGATGCGTCCGGCGGAGTCCAAGGTCTGGTTTGGTGCTGCACCTCCCGACCTGACCCTGATCGCGCGCCAGCGCGCCTCGGGTGACGGTAGCGGCGCAGACTGGCTGTACACCTACCTGCGCCAGTTCTATCGCGACACCGAGCGCCCTTCGGGCTGGAACAATGTCGTCTTTGCCAACGTCGGCATGCCGCATGTGTTCTGGCAGCTCCAGGGCGAGCAGGTGGCCAAGGTGACCGATAACGCAGATGGAACCAAGAAGATCGAGTTGTCGCTCGCCAAGCCGGGCACGTTGACGGTGCAGGAGTACGACAAGGCGGTCGCCGACCTCGTCTCCTTCCTCGTCTGGATGGGTGAGCCGGTGGCCGAAAAGCGCAAGTCGATCGGCGCCGTCGTGTTGATCTTCCTGGCAGGTCTCTTCGTGCTGGCTTATGCGCTGAAGAAGAACTACTGGAAGGACATTCATTGATTCCAGTCGCCGCGGCCCTCCGGGCCGTCTAGCGCGGTCCTGACCCAGACGCACCACGCGGATTCGCGTGGTGCGCTTTTTGCTTTTGAATTCCGGAGTCGTAACACCATGATGAACCTTTATTCCGGCACGACCGATCCCTTCAGTCATCGGTGCCGGATCGTGCTGTTCGAAAAGGGCATGGATTTCGAAGTCATCGACGTCGATCTCTACAACAAGCCCGAAGATATCGCGATCATCAACCCGTACAACCGCGTACCGGTGCTCGTCGACCGTGATCTCGTCCTGTACGAAGCCAACATCATCAACGAGTACATCGACGAGCGCTTCCCGCACCCGCAGTTGATGCCGCCCGACCCGATCATGCGCGCGCGCGCCCGCCAGTTGCTGCATACCTTCGAGCAGGAGCTGTTCACCCATCTCGAGGCGCTCGAGGCTGCACAAAAGGGCATCGACAAGGTGCGCACCCACGTGCGCGACCACCTGACCCAGCTCGCACCGGTGTTCTCAAAGCAGAAGTACATGCTCGGCGACGAGTTCTCGATGCTGGACGTCGCCATCGCTCCGCTGCTATGGCGCCTCGAGCACTACGGCATCGAGTTGCCCAAGGCCGCCGCGCCGCTCATGAAGTACGCCGAGCGCATCTTCAGCCGCCAGGGCTTCATCGACGCGCTGACGCCGTCCGAGAAGGTCATGCGGCGCTGAGCCGTCCAATGCATCAACGCCTTGGGATGCGCCGCCGCCGCGCCGCTTCCCCGGGCGATGGAGATTCGATGACTACCGTCTCGACCAAGCCCTACCTGCTGCGCGCCATCTGGGAGTGGTGCATCGACCAGGGCTTCACGCCCTACATCGCCACCGTCGTGGACGAACACACCCGTGTGCCGCCCGGCTATGCGCGCGACGGCCAGATCGTGCTGAACCTGGCGCCCGACGCGACCGGCCAGATGCAGATGGCGAACGACTACATCAGCTTCCAGGCCCGCTTCGGCGGCGCGGCGCACTCGCTGGTGATCCCCGTGGCCAACGTGATCGCGATTTATGCGCGCGAGAACGGGCAGGGCATGGCTTTCGAGCCCGATTTCGAGGGCGATGAAGTGGCGGACGAAGGTGCCGGGGAGGGCGCCGAAGCGGCGGTGGAGGACAGCGGTGCTGCCGGCGCCGAGCTTTCGCGCGAAAGCAGCGCCACGCCCCAGCCGCCCGCACGGCCGCCGCGCGGCAGCCACCTGAAGATCGTCAAATGAGGGATTTCAATGCCTAGTCTTGCCTGGAGCGCCGATCTCGACAACCAGCTCGCGCCGATGGACGAAACCCATCGCGAGTTCGTCGACTGCTACAACCTTGCTGCCGCGGCAGCCCCCGAGGGTTTCCTGGCGGCGCTCGACGCGCTGATCGCGCACGCCAAGTCGCACTTCGATCTGGAGAACGGCTGGATGGAGGCGGTCGACTTCCCCGGTTGCCATCGTGCCGAGCACGACCGCGTGCTCGCGGTGATGGTCGATATCCGCCGTCGGGTCGAACGTGGCGACATGTTCCTCGGTCGCCGCCTGATGGAAGAGCTGCCGGCGTGGTTCGTCAACCACGTGAACGGCATGGACGCTGCGCTTGCCTTCCATCTCGCCACGATCGGCTTCGACGTCAATTCGTGCACCTTGCGCCCGCTCGCAGAGGGCGAGACCCGCGCTGCCGGCTGCGGCTGCGCCATCCTCACCGCGGAAGACGCCGCCGAGCCTGCACGCGCCGGCTGATACGCGCAGGGCTCAGGCAGCGCCCAGAAAGGGGAAATCGACCGCCGGCCTGCGCTTGCACATCAGCTCGGCGAGCGCGGCCGCGGAGCCGCAGGCCAGCGTCCACCCCAGCGTGCCATGCCCGGTGTTCAGCCACAGGTTGGCGCGTGCGCTGCGCCCGATCAGCGGTACATTGCCCGGCGTCGCCGGGCGCAGGCCGGCCCAGGGTTCGGCGCGCGCGGGATCGATCGCGTCGGGAAAGTGCGCCTCGACCCAGGCCATGATTGCCGCGATCCGCTCCGGGCGTACCCGGGTGTCAAAGCCGTTGAGCTCGGCCGTACCTGCCACGCGCAGGCGCTCGCCCAAGCGTGAACACACGATCCGGCGTGACTCGTCGGTCAGGCTCACGCTCGGCGCCCGCCCTGGCGTCAGCACCGGCGCAGTGATCGAGTAGCCCTTGACCGGATAGATCGGCAGGCGGATGCCGAGCGGCGCGAGCAGGCGGGCACCGTAACTGCCCAGGCAGACCACCCAGGCGTCGGCCTGCAGCCGCTCCACGCTGCCGTCTGCGCGGCGTATGCGGGCCCCGGCGATGTCACCGCCGGGGCCTTCCTCGAGCGCGAGCAGCTCGCTTTCCCAGTGCAGTGCCGCGCCTGCGACGACGAGGCGCTCGGCGAGCGCGCGGGTGAACTGGTGGGCGTCACCCGATTCGTCGCCCGCGGCATGGATGCCGCCTGCCAGCGCGCCTGCGCGGGCGGCGAGCGCGGGCTCGAGGGCGAGGCATTGCACGCGATCGAGCACCCGGGCGTCGATGCCGAGCGCGCGCAGCGCGCGGACGCGCTCGTGCGCCTTCAGGTACTCGGCCTGAGTGTAGAACAGGTGCAGGATGCCACGGCCGAGGTGGTCGTACTGCAGGCCGAGCTGCTCGCGCAGGGCGCGCAGGCGCTGGCCGCTCCACACCGCCAGTGCGGCGATCGCGGCGGTGTTGCGCTGGGTGCGCGCTGGCAGGCATTCGAGCAGGAAGCGCAAGCCCCAGGTCCACTGCGCCGGGTCGCAGCCCGGACGGAACATCAGCGGCGCATCCGGGCGACCGAGCCAGCGCAGGATCTGCGCTGGTGCGCCGGGGTTGGCCCACGGTTCCGGGTGGCTGATCGAAATCTGGCCGCCGTTGGCGAAGCTGGTCTCGAGACCGGCTCCGGCCTGGCGGTCGAGCAGGCTGACGCGGAAACCGGCCTGCGTCAGGTACCAGGCGGTCGTGACGCCGGACAGGCCGGCGCCGAGAACCATGACGTGCATGAGTAGGGCGCGCTATTTGAGGGTTGCCGATGATAGCGCCTCGGCACGCCCCGCAGGCGGCGCGATCGTGGCGTTGCACGCGGGCGGTGTGGTTTTTGCCGTGCGCTCGGCGCGCGGAACCGTGATAATTCGCCCTTGTCCGGTCCATTAAACATTGCGGAGCCCATTCATGCGCCGAGTCACCCTTACCCAGTTCCTGATCGAGCAGCAGCGCGCCGGCCGGATCACCGCCGACTTGCGATTGCTGATCGAAGTCGTCGCGCGCGCGGTCAAGGCGATCAGTGTCAATGTCTCCAAGGGCGCCTTGGCTGGCGTGCTTGGCGAGGCCGGCACCGACAACGTCCAGGGCGAAGCGCAAAAGAAGCTCGACGTGATCGCCAACGAGATCCTGCTGCAGGCCAACGAATGGGGTGGCCACCTCGCCGGGATGGCCTCGGAGGAGGTGGAGACGATCTGCCAGATTCCCTTTGATTATCCCAAGGGGGGTTATCTGCTGCTTTTCGATCCGCTCGATGGATCGTCCAACATCGACGTCAACATCTCGGTCGGCACCATCTTCTCGGTGCTGCGCAATCCGCCGGGTGGCGGCGAGCCTACCGAGGCGAGCTTCCTGCAGCCGGGCAGCGAACAGGTCTGCGCAGGCTACTCGGTGTATGGCCCTTCGACGCAGTTCGTGCTCACCGTGGGCAACGGCGTGCATGGGTTCACGCTCGATCGCGAGATGGGTAGCTTCATTTATACCCAGCCGTTCATGACCATTCCGGCCGAAACCCAGGAGTTCGCCATCAACGCTTCCAACGCGCGCTTCTGGGAGGCGCCCGTCAAGCGCTATGTGGACGAGATGGTGCTGGGCAAGGATGGCCCGCTTGGCAAGGATTACAACATGCGCTGGGTAGCCTCGATGGTGTCCGACGTGCATCGCGTCCTGACCCGCGGCGGCGTGTTCATGTACCCGATGGACGAGAAGTGCCGCAGCAAGGGTGGCAAGCTGCGCCTGATGTACGAGGCGAACCCGATGGCGATGCTGGTCGAACAGGCGGGGGGCGCGGCCTCGACTGGGCGCGAGCGGATCCTCGACGTGAAACCGACGCGACTGCATCAGCGCGTGCCGGTGATCCTCGGCTCGAAGAACGAAGTCGAGCGTGTCGTGAGCTATCACGACGGAGCTTGATCGGGGTGCGGACAGGCGCAGCCGCTCGCTGGCGCCGCCTGCTGGTGACGTTCGCATTGTCGCTCGCGACCGCAGACGCGGTGGCGCAGGATGCGCTCGCGGTGCGCCTCGATGCGCCGGACGCAGTGCGCCCGCTGCTCGAGCAGCACGTGCGTCTGCTCGGGCAGGCGGTGCGCAAGCTGCCCGAGCAGGCGGCCGATCGCGTTGCGATGACCCGACGTGCGCGCCGTGAGGTCGCCGGCCTGCTTGCCACCGAGGGTTACTTCACACCGAGCGTGCGGTTCGATCGAAGCGACCCGCAGAACTGGTTGCTGCAGGTCGATCCCGGGCCGCGCACCACGATCGCCGGGCTCGAGATCCTGTTTACCGGCGAGATCGCCACCTCCGACCCCGGCGGCGAGCCCTACCTGGAGCTGTTGCGCGCCGGCTGGCGCCTGCCGGTGGGCCAGCCCTTCCGCCAGGGTGACTGGGATGGCGCCAAGCAGGCGTTGCTCGATGCGGTCGGTGCGCAGCGTTATGCCGCGGCGCGCATCGCCGACAGCCGCGCCGAGATCGACCCCGACACCGCGCAGGCGCGCCTGCGGGTACGCATCGACAGCGGACCGCCGTTTTACCTTGGTCCGCTGGAAGTCAGCGGACTCGAATATCTGCCCGCCGACCTCGTCGAGCGCTACAGCCAGTTGAAGGTCGGGGCGCCTTACGACCGCGAGGCTCTGCTCGCCTTCCAGACCGAGCTGCAGAACACGCCACACTTCAGTGCGGTGATCGTCGACATCGAGCGCGACCCCGCATTGTCCGCCTCGGTGCCGGTGCGGGTGCAGGTCACCGAGGCGCTGCCGCGCTACGCCGGCGTCGGTGCAGGTTACTCGACCAACACCGGGGCTCGCGTCGAGCTCGCTTACCGCGACTCGAACCTGCGCAAGCGCGGCTGGGCGCTCTCCTCGGGGCTGCGCGTGGAGCAGCGCCGCCAGGCGCTCTTCGCCGACGTCTTCCTGCCGCCGCGCGGCCGCCATCGCGACAGCTTCGGCGCGCTCGCCGAAGCCAGTGACCTCGAGGGCCTCAAGACCGACACCCAGGCGCTCGGCGCCACGCGCACCATGCTGCGCGGCGACATCGAGACTCAGCTGGCGCTGCGCCTGCAGCACGAGCGCATCGAACCCGACGGCGCCGTACCGAGCTCGAACAACACGCTCACCGCCAACTGGACCTGGGTCAAGCGCGCGGTCAACGATCTGCTCGACCCCACCAGCGGCTACCTGCTCGAGTTCCAGCTCGGCGGCGGCAGCAAGGCCGTGCTCTCCGAGCAGGATTTCGTGCGTGCCTATTCGCGCTTTGCACGCTATCTGCCGGTACGCGGAACGGACGTGTTCATCCTGCGCGGCGAGGCCGGGATCACCGTCGCCGACAGTCGCGACGGCGTGCCGCAGGACTTCCTGTTCCGCACCGGCGGCGCGCAGTCGGTGCGCGGCTACGACTACCAGAGCCTGGGGGTGAAGGAGGGCGACGCCACCGTCGGTGGTCGTTACCTTGCCACCGCGAGCGCCGAATACGTGCGCTGGTTCGAGCCGCAATGGGGGGGCGCCGTCTTCGTCGATGCCGGCGATGCGACCGACACCCGCGACGACTTCGATCTGCGCATCGGCTACGGCGTCGGGGCGCGCTGGCGAAGCCCGGCCGGTCCACTGGCGATCGACCTTGCCTGGGGGCACCAGGAGCGCAGCCTGCGCCTGCATTTCGGGGTGGCGATCGCGTTTTGACCGTGTCGTCGTGCAAGCGGCGTGCCATTTGTCTGCGGGCAAGCTCGCCGCGGCGTCAGCGCACGAGGAAAGGCAGGTTGGCGGTCGCCGCCTTGCCGCCGCGGTCGCGTACGGTGACGAACAGGCGGTAGGCACCGGATTGAGCGGGGGCGACGAAGCGCACGCTCGCCGCATCGGCGTGCAGCACGCGCACATCGATGCGTGCCGGCGGCGCCTCGGC
>JBEOKH010000364.1:0-8529 GCA_040275625.1 Thauera sp.
ACCCCCTATCGCGACCTGATCGAACCGAAGGTCCGCGCCCAGGGCCTGGACCTCGGCTGGGTGTACGGGCTGATGCGCCAGGAGAGCCGCTTCGTGGTCCCGGCGCGCTCGAGCGTGGGCGCGCAGGGCCTGATGCAGGTCATGCCCGCCACCGGCAAGTGGGTCGCCGACAAGATCGGTCTGTCCGGCTACAGCGCCCGACTGCTCCAGGATCCGGAAACCAACGTCCTGCTCGGCACCAGCTACATGCGCCTGATCATGGAAGGGCTGGACACCCACCCGGTACTCGCCAGCGCCGGCTACAACGCCGGTCCCGGCCGCGCCCGGCGCTGGCGTGATGCCGCCGAGCTCGAGGGCGCGATCTATACCGAGACCATCCCGTTCGACGAGACCCGCGACTACGTCAAGAAGGTGCTCGCCAACGCGGTGATCTACTCCGCGATGCTCGAAAAGCGCCCGCAGTCGCTGAAAGCCCGGCTCGGCACGATCGCACCCGGCGTCACCAGCGAGTAAGCTCCGCCTTGCAGCACACACTTCTTCCACTCACCCAGCACGGTCCAGTCGAAACATGAACCCGAAACGTGTCGTCATCGTCGGCGGCTCCGGCTTTATCGGCAGCGCCATCGCCAACCGCCTGTGCGAAGCAGGCGTCCGTGTCCTCATTCCAACCCGCCGGCGCAGCCGTGCGGGCCATGTACTGCTGCTGCCGAACACCGAGGTGATCGAAGCCGACGTGCATGACCCGGCAGCGCTCGCCCGCCTGTTCGCGGGCGCCGACGCGGTCATCAACACGGTCGGCGTGCTGCATTCGCGCCCGGGATCGCCCTTTGGCCCCGATTTCGCGCGCGCCCACGTCGAACTGCCCCAGAAGATCGTCGCCGCGAGCCGCAGCACCGGTGTGCAGCGGCTGGTGCACATCAGTGCCCTCGGCGCCTATGACGCCGGTCCGTCGGAATACCAGCGCTCGAAGGCGGCCGGCGAGACGGCGATCCGCGCCGCAGGCCCCGAGCTGGTGTCGACGATCCTGCGCCCGTCCGTGGTGTTCGGCCGCGGCGACAGCTTCCTGAATCTGTTCGCCGATCTCGCCCGCATGTTCCCGGTGCTGCCGCTCGCCGGCGCCGGCGCGCGCTTCCAGCCGGTTTATGTGGAAGACGTGGCCGAAGCGGCCTGGCAGAGCCTGATCCGCCCCGACGCGGCCAACCAGACCTTCGAGCTCGCCGGCCCCACGGTATACACGCTGCGCCAGCTCGTGGAATACGTGTCCGCGCTGGTGGGTAAGCCGCGTCCGGTGATCGCGCTCCCGGAGCATCTCGCGATGCTGCAGGCGCGCCTGATGGAACTCGCCCCGCAGCCGCTGATGAGCCGTGACAATGTGCGCTCGATGAAGGTGGACAACGTCGCCACCGGCGTGGCGCAACCCTTCGGACTCACCCCCACCGCGCTCGAGGCGGTCGCCCCCGCCTGGCTCGGCGCAGCCGGCCCACGCGCCTTCTACTACCCCTTCCGCCGCCGCGCGCGGCGCTGAAGCCTCCCACTCCACGGAGTCCACGATGAAACTGATCATCGGCAACAAGAACTATTCGTCCTGGTCCCTGCGCGCCTGGCTCGCCGCACGCGAAAGCGGCCTCACCTTCGAGGAGATCCGCATCCCGCTGTTCGTCCCGGGCAGCCGCGAGCGCATCCTGTCGCACACGCCCTCGGGCAAGGTGCCGTGCCTCAACGATCACGGCCTCACGGTATGGGATTCGCTGGCGATCGGCGAGTACCTCGCCGAGAAGCGCCCCGGCCTGCTGCCCGCGGACCCGGCCGCGCGCGCGATCGCCCGCGCGGTGACCGCCGAGATGCACTCGGGCTTCCACAGCCTGCGCAGCCGCATGCCGATGAACATCCGCAAGGACTATGCCGGCTTCGGCCACAGCCCCGAGGTGGACGCCGACATCGCGCGCATCGTCGCGATCTGGAACGACTGCCGCGCGCGCTTCGGCGCTGACGGGCCGTACCTCTTCGGTCGCTTCAGCCTCGCCGATGCCGCGTTCGCCCCGGTCGCCTTCCGTTTCCAGACCTATGGCGTGAAGCCCGCAGGCGCGGCCGGCGCTTACCTCGCCACCCTGCTCGCCAACCCGCACATGCAGGAGTGGGCGTCAGCGGCGCGCACCGAGACCGAATCGATCGCGGAAGAGGATCTCTACGGCTGATGCAGGCCTACGTCGTCGGTGGGGCGGTGCGCGACGCCCTGCTCGGGCTGCCGGTCAAGGACCGCGACTGGGTCGTGGTCGGCAGCACGCCTGAAGAGATGCTCGCGCGCGGCTTCCGCCCGGTCGGGCGCGACTTCCCTGTGTTCCTGCATCCGCAGACCGGCGAGGAGTACGCGCTCGCGCGCACCGAGCGCAAGTCCGGCCGCGGCTACACCGGGTTTGTCTGCCACAGCTCGCCGAAAGTGACGCTCGAAGAAGACCTGCTGCGCCGCGATCTCACCATCAACGCGATTGCCCGTGCCGAGGATGGCACGCTGATCGATCCCCACGGTGGCCAGCGCGACCTGGCGGCGCGCACCTTCCGCCACGTCTCCCCCGCCTTCGCCGAAGACCCCCTGCGCATCCTCCGCGTGGCGCGCTTCGCGGCGCGCTTCACCGACTTCACGGTTGCGCCCGCAACGCTGGTGCTGATGCGGGAAATGGTCGAGGCGGGCGAAGTCGATCACCTCGTGGCGGAGCGCGTGTGGCAGGAGTTCGCCTGCGGCCTGATGGAAACGCGCCCCTCGCGCATGATCCGCGTGCTGCGCGACTGCGATGCGCTGGCTGCGATCCTGCCCGAACTCGACCGTCTGTTCGGTGTGCCCCAGCCCGCGAGACATCACCCCGAAATCGACACTGGCGAGCACGTGCTGCAGGTGACGGACCATGCCGCCGCCAGCGGCCAGCCGCTAGCCGTGCGCTGGGCCTGCCTGCTCCACGACCTCGGCAAGGCCGACACGCCCGTGCACCTGCTGCCGCACCACTACGGCCACGAGGCGGCGAGCGCACGGCGCGCGCGCGAGGTATCCGCGCGCCTGAAGGCGCCCACCGAGTGCCGCGACCTCGCTGAGATGGTGGCGCGCGAGCATGGCATCCTTGCCCGCGCCGACGAACTGCGCCCCGAGACCATGGTCCGCCTGATCGAGCGCTGCGATGGCCTGCGCCGCCCGGAGCGCTTCACCCTCATGCTTGCCGCGGTGGCCTGTGATCAGGCTGGCCATGGCAGCGCCGGCGAAGCTGCACCCCTGAGACCTTTGACACGCTGGCACGCCGCACTGGCTGCCGTCCGCAGCGTCGATGCCGCTACAATTGCCCTCAACTGCAAAGACAAATCACTGATTCCGCAGGCTTTGCACACAGCCCGCGTGGCTGCGGCAACGGCTTTGGACAAGGAAACCCCATGAACGCCACCCGCTTCGGCGAACTCGAGGTGCTGTGTCACGCCCCCGAGCACGCCACCCATGAACATCCGCTGCTCTTCATTCACGGCGCTTATGTCGCCGCCTGGTGCTGGGAAGAGCACTTCCAGCCCTGGTTCGCGCGTCGTGGCTGGACGACCTACGCCCTGTCGCTGTCCGGCCACGGCAAGAGCCGCAAACGGGCGCACCTCGACTCGTACTCGCTCGACGACTACGTGCGCGACGTCGCCGAGGTCGCCGCCAGGCTGCCTGCCCCCCCCGTGCTGATCGGTCACTCGATGGGTGGCATGGTGGTGCAGAAGTATCTCGAACAATACGACGCGCCCGCTACCGTGCTGATGTCCTCAGTGCCGCCCCAGGGCCTGATGGGATCGGCCTTCGGCCTGATGCTCAAGCGCCCCAGCCTGCTCACCGACCTCAACCGGATCATGGCGGGCACCGACATTGACATCGACAGCCTGCGCGAGGCGCTTTTCCACCAGCCGGTCGGCGCCGACGACCTGATGCGCTATTACCGCCTCAGCCAGCCCGAATCGCACCGTGCGATCTGGGACATGTCGCTGTTCAGCCTGCCGCAGCCGGCGCGCATGCACCGACCACCAATGCTGATCCTTGGCGCAGAACACGACGCGCTGATCCCACCCGACCAGGTGCACATGACCGCGACCACCTATGGTCGCAAGGCCGAGATCATCCCCGGCATGGGCCACGGCATGATGCTGGAGCGCGACTGGGAAAAGGTCGCCCTGCGCGTCGCCGCATGGCTCGACGAGCGCGCGCTATAAACCATGTGCACGCTCACAGCGCGTGCAGGCGGTCGCCGCGCGCGAATCCCAGCAGCGGCACGTTGATCCCGCGCGACAGCGCCAGCACCTTGAACAGCTCGCCCATCTCGTGGGGTGCGGTCAGGCGCTGCACCGCGCGCGCGGCACGGATGTAGCCGGCGCTCTCCTGCGGACCGCGGCGAGCGAGGCAGTCGAGCACACCGCAGTTGAACAGGAACTGCGCCTGGGTGGTGTAGCCCTGCACATCCAGCCCGGCCTCGAAGCCGGCCTCGGCCACCGCGGTGAATTCCACGAACGCGGTGATGTCGTTGAGTCCTGGCCACAGGAAGGGATCACCATGTGCCTGATGGCGGTAGTAGCACAGCAAGGTGCCGCTGGAACGCGATGGCAGGTAGTACTCGGCGCGCGGATAGCCGTAGTCGATCAGCAGCAGCGCGCCGGCCTGCAGGCGCTCGGCCCAGGACGCAACCCAGGCGGCTCCCGCGAGGTTCAGCTCGGTCACGAACTCGCCACCGGCCGGCGCCGGCAGCGTCAGCGCCAGCGCAGCCGCACGCACCGCGCCCGCTGCGGGCACATCGGCCCAGCACAGGCGGCGCACGGCCGCGCCATCGGCTTCGAACGCAACGCCACGCTCGGCAAGCCCGTCGGCGGTCGACACCAGCAGATGCACCGGCATCACGTCGAGCACCTCGTTGGCCACCACCGCACCGGAAAAGCGCTCCGGCAGCGCGTCCAGCCACTGCACCCGGGCGGCCAGGTGCGGCGCCTTGTCGGCCAGGGTGTCGAACTGGCGCTCGCGCAGCTCGCCCGACAGCTCGAGGATGCCGTAATGATCCGGCACGCAGCCGCGGCGTTCGAGCTCGAGCAGCAGGTCGGCGGCGAGCAGGCCGGTGCCTGCGCCAACCTCGATCAGCGCGGGCGCGCTTGCTTGCATCACCTGCTCGACCTGGGCGGCCAGCGCCTGGCCGAAAAGCGGGGTAAGCTCGGGCGCAGTGATGAAATCGCCGCCCGGGCCGAACTTTCGCGCGCCGCCGCTGTAATACCCGAGTCCCGGCGCATAGAGCGCGAGCTCCATGTAGCGGGCGAACGAAATCCAGCCGCCAGCTGTGGCGATTTCGGCCTTGATGTGTTCGAGCAGGCGCTCGCTCTGGGCGAGCGCATCTGCGGACGGCTGGGGCAGTTCAGACATGGATGAACGATCCGACAAAGACACGAGCCCGCGATTGTAACGGCAGGCCCGGCACGCGGCCGGGCGAAAACAGCGTCCTGAAGCGTGCGCGAAGCCGTTGCGGGCTCGAGCCCGCGGGCGAGGCAGGCACCGCACCGCCAATTAGCCCACAGCGTCCCCTGGTAAGCCCGATGACCATGCCCTACCCCGACTCCACACCGAACGCAGCCCCCCTGATCCTGGTGACCGGCGCCGCCCGCCGCGTGGGGGCAGAGATCGCACGCCAGCTCCACGCCGGCGGCGCCCGCATTGCGGTGCACTACCGACACAGCGCCGACGAGGCCGAGATCCTCGCCGCCGCACTGAACGCCGCACGCGCCGGCTCCGCATTCACGGTGGGCGGAGACTTGGCGCGCTTCGGCGCCGCCGAGGCGGTCGCGGCCGGGGTGCTCGCACGCACCGGCCGGCTAGACGGCCTGGTCAACAACGCCTCGAGCTTCTTCCCGACCCCGGTCGGCAGCATCGACCGCGCCGCCTGGGACGAACTGATCGGCTCCAACCTGATGGGCCCCTTGTTTCTGTCCCAGGCCCTGGCCCCGGCCCTGCAGGCGAGCGCCGGCGCGATCGTCAACATTGTGGACATCCACGCCGAACGCCCGCTCGCGCGCTACCCGCTCTACAGCGCCGCCAAGGCGGGATTGGCTGCACTGACGCGCGCACTGGCGATCGAGCTCGCCCCCGCGGTGCGCGTCAATGGCGTCTCACCGGGGCCGATCGACTGGCCCGAGGACGGGCAGTTTGCCCCCGAAGAGCGCCAGCGTATCGTCGACCACACTCTGCTCAAGCGCGTCGGCAGCGCCATCGACATCGCACGTACGGTGCGCTTCCTGATGTTCGACGCGCCCTACATCACCGGCCAGATCATCGCCGTGGACGGAGGGCGCAGCGCGCACCTGTGAACACGCTCACCGCAGCAATGGCCACGCCGGTTTCTGGGATAATCCGCGCCTGATTGTTCCGAACGAGCCCGACCGTGACCGCAGCCCCTGCCCCCGCCGACCCCCAACCGGCCGCCGAAGCCGCTGGCGCCCCCCGCCTCTCCAATACCTTCCTGCGCCTGAAGAAAAAGCTCGAGCGCGGCGTCGGCGAGGCGATCGGCGACTACAACATGATCGGTGACGGCGACACCGTGATGGTGTGCGTGTCGGGCGGCAAGGACTCCTACACCCTGCTGTCCTGCCTGCTCGCGCTGCGCGAGCGCGCGCCGGTCGACTTCCGCATCGTGGCGATGAACCTCGACCAGAAGCAGCCCGGCTTCCCCGACCACGTGCTGCCGGAGTATTTCGAGTCGATCGGCGTCGAGTACCGCATCGTCACCGAGGACACCTACTCGATCGTCAAAGACAAGATCCCCGCGGGCAAAACCACCTGCTCGCTGTGCTCGCGCCTGCGCCGCGGCATCATCTACCGCACCGCGAAGGAGATCGGCGCCACCCGCATCGCGCTCGGCCACCACCGCGACGACATCCTCGAGACCCTGTTCCTCAACATGTTCTTCGGCGGCAAGATCAAGGCCATGCCCCCGAAGCTGGTCAGCGACGACGGCAACCATGTGGTCATCCGCCCGCTCGCCTACTGCACCGAGGCCGACATCACCCGTTTCGCGCGCACGATGGACTATCCCATCATCCCCTGCAACCTGTGCGGTTCGCAGGAGAACGCCCAGCGCAAGCAGATCAAGAACATGCTGCAGGGCTGGGCGCGCGACTACCCGGGCCGTATCGAGTCGCTCGCCACGGCGCTGAAGAACGTGGTGCCCTCGCACCTCGCTGACGCACGCCTGTTCGACTTCGTCGGCCTGACGCAGCAGACCGTGGTGGATGAAGGCGACACCGCCTTCGACCCGGTCGAGCTGCCGGCGGTCGCGCACGCAGCGACGGTGAGCCTGCTGCGCACCGGCGCATACCAGGCCTGAACGAGCGGCCGCCACCACGCCGTGCCGGCGTCTTGCACAATGAGCAAGACATCCTCATGATCCTGCTGCGGGCCGGCTGCACCAGCCGGTCACCCAGAAACGGAAAAGCCTGCGATGTCCGAGCGAAAGAATCTATGCGTCCTGGTCGCCCTCCACCCGGTCGACGCTGCGCTCGCCGAGCGCCTCGGCACGGACGAGGCGCAGCATGCGGCCGAACGCCATGCAAAACGCATCGAACGGGCGATCATGATGCAGGGCGGGCAGATCCTGTTTTCCAGCCCCGAGCAGACGGTCGCGGGCTTCGAGCGCAGTGACGCCGCGGTGCACGCGGCAGGGGAGGCGCTCGAACGCCTTCAAGCCCTGCCGCCGCTGCAGGGCCTGCGCCAGACCGTGCGGATCGGGCTGCATTACGGCGGTGTCGACACCGACACCGCCGGGCCCGGGGGCGAAGGCCCCACGATCGCACGTCAGATCGCCCACCTTGGCGGCAGCGGGCAGGCCCTGATCTCGGGCACGGCAGTCATGCTGCTCGGCGGCGGCGCGCGCCAGCTTGTCGGCGCCCAACCCTTGAGTGGCCCACCGTGGTCACGGGTCGGCACCCCCGTCCATGCAATTGGCCAGCGCAGTGGCCTGCTGACTTCGGTCCCGGCTGCGGCACGGCTGTCGAGCCGGCTGCGACTGCGGCATCAACAGGAGGTCGTGTTCGTCGAGGAGCTGCGCCCGGTGCTGCTGCTCGGCCGCGAGTTGGCCAACGACATCACCATCATGGATCCGCGGGCCTCCCGGCAACATGCGCGGATCGAGCGGCGACCGGAAGGCTTCGTCCTGTTCGACCAGAGCACCAACGGCACCTTCGTCGCCATCGAAGGTCGTCCCGAATGCTTCGTCCGCGAGGAGCGCATGCTACTCGACGGTCCGGGCCGCATCGGCTGCGGGTTTTCGTCTACCGAGGTCGAACGCGACCTGGTGTTCTTCGACATCGTCTGAGCGCCGACGCCACCCGGCGCGGAAATCGCCCGGCGGCATGGCGCCCTTTTCTCGCCGGGCACCGCACCGCCGTCAGGACAAGCTCAACTACTCAGGCATTCGGTGATGAAGGCCTTGCGTCGGGCGCCCCGCAGGGACTGCTCGGTGGCGGCGCGGTTGCACGCCTTCTGGCGCGCCTTGT
>JBEOKH010000365.1:0-1932 GCA_040275625.1 Thauera sp.
GTCGACGCCCACCTGAAAGAGAAAGGGGCCGAAGCGGTCGGTTTCGACGCGCAGCTCGAGCTCGGGAATCTCGGAGGCGATCATGGCTGCCGGAATGTCCGCTCAAAAAAACAAGATTCAATTTTATTTTCAATGCGATGAAGCGCGTCGCCGACGAGATTTGTCTGTTTGAATGTCCGGCTCGCAGGGCATGATAGACCACGCTCGGCAAAAACGAAGGGGCGAACCGGGCACCGCATCGAGCGGCAGCGGGTTCGCCCCTTGGCGTGAAGGCGCGGCCGCAGCCGCCCGGGTCAGTCCAGACCTTGCGACTGGAGATACTCTTCGTACGTGCCGCGGTAATCGATGATCTTGTGATCGAGCTTGATCTCGATGATGCGCGTGGCCACCGAGCTGACGAACTCGCGGTCGTGCGAGATGAAGACCAGCGTGCCGTTGAACTTGTCCAGGCCGGTGTTGAGCGACTCGATCGATTCCATGTCGAGGTGGTTGGTGGGCTCGTCCATCAGCAGCACGTTGGGGCGCGACAGCATCAGCTTGCCGAACAGCATGCGGCCCTGTTCGCCGCCGGAGATCACCTTCACCGACTTCTTCACCTCGTCGCCCGAGAACAGCAGGCGGCCCAGGGTGCCGCGCAGCAGGGTCTCGTTGTCCTCGCCGGTGGCGGCGGCGGTGATGCGCGAGTAGGGCGCAATCCAGTCGGTGAGGCTGATGTCCTCGGCGAAATCGCTCGAGTGGTCCTGCGCGTAATAGCCCGGCTTGGCCTTCTCCGCCCACTTGATGGCGCCCTTCTGCGGCTGCAGCTCGCCGATCAGGAGCTTGAGCAGCGTGGTCTTGCCGACGCCGTTCTCGCCGATGATCGCGACCTTCTCGCCGGCCTCGATGGCGATCGAGAAGCGGTTGATCAGCGGCTTGTCCATGCCCGGATAGGCGAACGAGATGTTGTCCACCTCGCAGGCCAGGCGGTGCAGCTTGTCCTTCTCGTCGTAGTCGAAGCGGATCCACGGGTACTGGCGGGACGACGGCTTCACGTCCTCGGGCTTGAGCTTGTCGATGAGCTTCATGCGGCTGGTGGCCTGCTTGGCCTTGGACTTGTTGGCCGAGAAGCGGCGCACGAAGGCCTGCAGCTCCTGGATCTTGTCCTTGGCGCGGGCGTTGGCCGACGACTGGCGCTCGCGCGCCATGGTCGACGCTTCCATGTAGTCGTCGTAGTTGCCCGGGTAGATGCGGATCGTGCCGTAGTCCAGGTCGGCCATGTGGGTGCAGACCTGGTTCAGGAAGTGGCGGTCGTGCGAGATGATGACCATCGTGCAGTCGCGGTTGTTGAGCACGTCCTCGAGCCAGCGGATGGTGTTGATGTCGAGGTTGTTGGTCGGCTCGTCGAGCAACAGGATGTCGGGGTTGGCGAACAGCGCCTGGATCAGCAGCACGCGCAGCTTCCAGCCCGGGGCGACCTCGCTCATCGGGCCGTTGTGCAGCTCGGTGGGGATGCCGACGCCGAGCAGCAGCTCGCCGGCGCGCGCCTCGGCGGTGTAGCCGTCGTACTCGCCGACCTTGCCTTCGAGTTCGGCGGCGTGCATGTAGTCGTCTTCGGTGGCGTCCGGGTTGGCGTAGATCGCGTCGCGCTCCTTGATCGCCGCCCACAGCTCCTCGTGGCCCATCATCACCACGTCGAGCACGCGCATGTCTTCGTAGGCGAACTGGTCCTGGCGCAGGTAGGCCATGCGCTCGTGCGGGTCCTTGGAGACGTTGCCGGCAGAGGCTTCCAGCGCGCCGCACAGGATCTTCATGAAGGTCGACTTGCCGGCGCCGTTGGCACCGATCAGGCCGTAGCGGTTGCCGTCGCCGAACTTGACGGAGACGTTCTCGAACAGGGGCTTGGCCCCGAACTGCATGGTGATGTTGGCTGCGACGAGCACGGAAAGATCGGAA
>JBEOKH010000366.1:0-5884 GCA_040275625.1 Thauera sp.
CTCGCGCGCCTGCCCGGCGGCCAGCTCGACCCTGACCTGGATCGCCCCACACGGGTCCAGCCCCGCCCCCACCGTGTCCGACAGGCGCGCTCGCCCCAGGGCCGCGGGATTGCGCAGGCTGCGGTTGCGGCCGATGAATTCGGCGCGGTCGCCGCTCACCCTGCGCGTCGGATCATCGACGTCGAGGAAGGCCACACGCTCGGCGAACTCGGCGTTGAAGGGGTTGCGCGCCAGCAGCGCGCCGCTGCCGGGGTCGATCGCGGTGCTGACATGCATGGCCGACTTCGCGCGCAAGTCGCCCAGCACCCAGTCGACGTAAGCGGTCGCAGACAAACGGCGCTCCCGCCCGGATTCGTTGCGCAGCTTCAACACCGAGAACTTGATCGCGGCATCGGTGGCGACATACACCCACAGCTCGGAGACGATGCCATGCACCCGGGTCTCGAACACGCTGTAGCCAAAGCCGTGGCGGACGACGTAGGGGGCCTCGGCACGCATCGGCTGCGGCGTCGGCGACCACAGCGCGCCGCTGTCTTCGTCGCGCAGATAGAGCGCCTCGCCGCCCGCATCGCTGACCGGGTCGTTGTCCCAGGGTGTAAGGCGGAACTCGTGCGCGTTCTCGCACCAGCGTGCGCCACTGCGGCGGGATTCCAGTCGAAAAGTCCATGCGCGGCAGCGGGTGCGGCGTCGCCAGCAGGGTGGACAGCCAGTTCGCCAGGGCGGCGCCGAGCCGGCTCGCGGCCAGCAGGGCAAGGGGGACGGCGGCCGCGGCCAGCACCCAGACCCATTCTCGCCCCGGCGCGCCGCCCACTTCGCTGCCCACCCCGACGCTGGCGCGCAAGGGCCAGAGCAGTCCGCCGGCGATGGCCACGCTCAGCAGGGCGATGGCGCCGAGGTAGAGCGCCAGCGGGCAACGCCGCGCCCGTGCCTTCAGCGCCGCGCGCCAGGAGGCACGAAAGGTGACCGCACGCTCGAGCGCCGGCCGCCCCTTGTCGATGAGATAGAAGCCGACATGATCCGCACGCGCCGAAGCGTGGCCGAGCGCCGCATCGCCCGCCTCTGTGCGAAGCACGCCCGCACTCCCACCGTGTCCGCTCGCGGGGACGCCGCCACCGGCCAGCACCACGGCCTGGTGCGCCACCTCGCCCTCGCTGCAGGCGCTCTTCTTCGCAATCGCCTCGACCACGTGCCGGTAACGGTCACGGGTCGCAAAATCCATCCCCGCGTACATCCCGCACGGGTCTTCGCACAGCGCGTGCTCGACCACGCTCATGGTCTCGACAAACGCGCGCCAGTCCAGCGCACTCAACAGGCGCAGGCTGCCGATGCTGTTGCTGATCGACACCTGGTCGGCGGCCTGCTGCTGATTCTCTGCCTGAACCGACTGCTCGATCGTCATGCCGTGTTCGGCGAGCTGCTGCTCGATCCACGACAGCGGCAGGGCGAGCGCGGGGCCGCGATGCTGGAAGCGACGCACGAGCCCGGCGACGAAGGTGCAGCTCATGGGCGGGTTCGAGCGCGCCATGTCGGCCAGCACCAGGATCAGGCGCTTGGGGTCGGTGTCGGCGGCCTCGGTGACGCGGTCCGCACAGGTGTCGGCCAGATCGCGCTCGGCGCAGGCATCGGCCACCCGCACGCTGGTGCGGCGCAGGCTCTCGACGAGCGCGAGGCGCAGCATGATCGGAATGGCCCACAGCTCGCCCAGTTTGAGTGCGCTGACGGTCTGGTACGCGGCGATGAAGCGGCACAGCTCCTCGGCATCGACCCGGCCATCGCCGTGCGACACGATCTCGAGCATGAGGTCGTAGACGCGCGGCTGCCCGGCCGATGGCCCATTGGCCAGGCGCGGCAGGCCGACGCTGTAGCCGCGCGGCAGGTGTCGCCGTGCGGTGCGGATCTGTTCCTCGATGAGGTAAAAGTTGTCGAGCAGCCATTCTCCCGCCGGCGTGATGCGGCGATTCTCGGTGGCGGCCGTGGTGAGCCGCCGCGAGGCGTTGACGAGTGCATGTTCGTTGGCGGCCAGCCGCGTCAGCAGGCGGTCCGGACGCGGGCCCGGCGCGAGCTCGTGGGCGGCGGCAAGAGCCTTGCCGTGCTGCACCATCTGCTCGCTGCTGAACAGCTCCGCGCGCAGGGGTGGCTCGGCTTCGGCAGGCTCACCCGTTCGGGAGCGCAAGGCCGGAAAGGCCGCAAACAAGGCGCCGCGGCCACCGTCGATGATGTGCTTGAGCAGTGGCCGCGGCGTGTGCATCGCTTACTTCAGGCGCATGTCGTTCTTGACCGACTGCACACCCTTGACGCTACGTGCGAGTGAGACTGCGGTGTTGATGTCGGCCTGCGAATTGACGAAGCCGCTGAGCTGGACCACCCCCTTGAAGGTCTCGACGTTGATCTCTGCGGACTTGAGGCTGGCGTGCTCGAAGATGGCCGCCTTGACCTTGGCGGTGAGGACGCTGTCGTCGACATACTCGCCCATGCCCTCCTGCTTGGAGGTCGAGGCACAGCCCACTGAGGTGATCAGGGTGAGCGAAAGGAAGAGCGCGGACAGATACTTGCCAAACTGTTTCATGATCGAAATCTCCAAGGTTTGATGACGCGGGGCTTCTTGCTGCTGCTTCATTCCGGACGCGGACAAGCCGCGCCGGATTCATGCATCACCGGCTGCGCAACATCGTGCCGATGATCAACCCGACCGCGGCCGCCGCGCCGAGGACCTTCCAGGGGTTGTGCACCACATAGTCATGGGTGATGTCGGCCGCCTCGCCCATCCGCCGGCCGGCCGCGACGCGCGCCTTGTCCAGCCGCACGCTGGCCTGACCAAGGCGGTCGTCGATGCGCGTCCGCACCGCGGTAAATTCCTCGCCGCTTGCGTTGAGCACTTCCCTGAGCAAGCTCTCGGTGTCGGCGACAAGACCCTTCAGGTCCTGCACCACCTGGCCGCGCATATCCACGACTTCGCCGTGCCCGGCGTTATTGGGTTGGGTATTCATGATTCCTCCTGTTGAGCGTCATAGGCCTGACGGTTCGAGTCCGGGTGGGTATCCCCTGGGGATAACGCTGGGGATACGCTGGATCCGGATACTCGTCCTTGCGCCAGCCCGCGTCTGTGCGCTAGCCCACAGATCGGAGATCAGACCCCGCGACGACGCCCGAACGCACGAGGCCGCCGCGCGGGTTGCTGACCATGGCTGCTGCGTCCGTGCTGAGGGCACTCACTGCAAGAAAACCTGGAATATCACCCGGTGCAATCGTGCTGCCGAATGCGGCGCTGGTGAGCGCGACCTGCGGGTCTGCCAGGACAGGACGAAACAATGCTCACAAGCCTCTCGCCGATCCGTCACTCAGCCAGGCGCCGGCGCATCAAGACGGTGTTGCCGAAGGTGATGTGCCGGGCGGCGAAGCTCGTCGAACACGCCCGCCGTCTGCTGCTGGAATTCGGGCGCGGCGTCGCCGCGCATGTGAAGGTGTTCGTCACCGTGCAGGCGCGGCTGTGTGCGGTGGCTTCGCCATGACGCGAATCCGGTTGCCGAATGCCTTGACTCGAGATCATTTCGCTGCGGCGGAACGACGGCGCATGCACGGGGGCCGCAAAATGACGTAGCGCACGCTCCGGGAGCCCGGTTTGCCGGAGCGCCGGGCCGTGAAAAGACGGCGCTCGGGGCTGCGGTGAGCTGAAGTTGTGGATCAGGCAACAGAAAAATCATGCGCTGGGGCTCGCGGAACGGATGCGCGCTGTAGCGAACACGGATTCAGGGTATCGTCCTTCCCACGTTTCACGACCGATCTGAAGGATACCCCGCGCTGACACAAGCTCCGCCTCGCCCGCGCGCCACCTGGTAGCCCCGGCACGTCGTTTGCTGCAAGCGCACCGGAGCAAAGCCGTGGAAGAACGCCTCGCCGGCAGGATACACACGGCGACGAGAAGGGTCTTTTGGACCTCGGTCCTGGTCGTTTGCTTGATGGAGAGTGATGCAGAAATGAGCGAATCAGATTCGAGTGGCGTCGGCATTGCCTCGGCCGCACCGGATAACGGACGTCACGACTTTATTGAGCTGGTCATCGATCTCTCGTCCAGACTTGCGGGATCGCAGTGCGGGCAAGTCGACATTGAAGTCAAGGACGCATTGCGTCGTATCGTCGAGTTCTTCGATGCGGATCGCGGCATCCTTTATCAGGTTCTCCGCGACGAGGGTAAGGTTTTTGTCAGCGAGCGCGTTGAAAGGAGTGTCCAGAATACGCTCCCTCCATTCCTGGACGCGCGCGGACAATTCCCGTGGTTGTATGAGCAGATCCTGGTCAAGCATCAGGCAGTCAACATTTCTTCAATCGACGAGCTTCCTGCCGAGGCGGCGCTGGATCGCGAGGGGCTTCTATCCTGGGAGTCGATGTCCGCCCTGTTCATTCCCTTGTCCCAGTGGAATACGGGCGATCTGATTCTGGGGCTGAGCTGCAAACGCCATCATCCGGATTGGTCTGCAGGGCTCCTGCCCCAACTTCGGCTGCTCGGTGAAACGCTTGCCAGCGTGCTCCGCCGCAGGGATCTGGAGGCAGAGAGGGAGGAAGCGTTGCGGTTCGAGTTACTGATGACCCTCACCTCATCGCAGCTTGCCAGTGCGTGGTCCGATCAGATCGGCACATGCATTGAGAACGCACTGCAGGGGGTTCTCGATTTCACGAAAAACGACCAAGCCGGGTTCCTGACGATTCTTGAAGATACTGGCCAAGCCTACCTGTCTCATTTGAGGTTTTTAGGCGGTATCTCACCTGCGCCGAAGCAGATCGAATATGCGGAAAAGTGCCCATGGCTTTACGAGACGATCGTGAAACGCCAAGAGGTGTATTTCTTCAACACCCTGGACGATCTGCCACCCGAGGCGGCCAAAGATCGCCAGCATGTTGAATGGGTTGGGCACAGGTCGGGGCTTTTCATCCCCTACATGGGCGAGAAAGGAGTCAGTTATATTTTTGCCGTGGTGAGCAATACACGGGAGCAACGCTGGTCCTTGCCACTTATCGAGCGACTGAAGGCACTGGGCGGGGTGTTCGTCAATGCGCTGGCAAGGCAGGGCGTTGCAGAGGCGATGCGGCGAAGCGAAAGTGGCTTGCTGGAAGCCCAGCGCATTGCCAAGCTCGGAAGTTGGGAGTGGGATGTCCTCACCGGCAGAGTGTGGACGTCGTCCCAGACCGATTCGATCCTCGGCTCGCGCGTGACCACCTACCAGGCCTTCCTGGACTCCATCCACCCCGACGACCGGCAGGAAGTGCTGCGCACCATCGAAGCCGGGATGACACAACCCGGTGTCAAGTTCCGCGTCGAACACCGCATCGGTCGGCCCGATGGTGAAGAGCGCATTGCGGAGAACCACTTCGAGATCACACGCTCAGCAAGCGAGGGCCTGCCTCGCTTGTTCGGTACGATCCAGGACATCACGGAGCGCCGACAGCGCGAGCTGGAGCTCGAAGCCCTCCGCTCGCAACAATGGCATGGTGCGCGGCTGACACAGATCGCCGTCCTGATCTCGTCACTCGCGCACGAACTGTGCCAACCCCTCACCGCAATTCTCAGCAACGCGCAGGCGGGCCTGCGTCTGATAAAAGGCAGTGGCCTGAATACGGACGAGGCGGTCGCGATTCTCGAGGACATCGTCGCCGACGACAAACGCGCAGGTCATGTCATCGAGTCCTTGCGCACAATGATGCGGCGCAGGACAACGGAGCGCGAGCACATCGACTGCGCGCAGATGACCGGCGATGTCAATGCGCTGCTTCGCAGTGAATACATCAAGCAAGGCGTGCTGGTCGCGGCAGACCTCTCGGCTGGCTGTCACATCTCCGTAAGCGGTAACCGAGCGGCGTTCTTGCCTACTTCGAGCTTGGGAGGAGGTCG
>JBEOKH010000367.1:0-29062 GCA_040275625.1 Thauera sp.
CCTCAATGAATACCCGTTTCAGCTGTCCGGCGGCATGAAGCAGCGCGTGATGATCGCGATCGCGCTCGCCGGACGGCCGCGGCTGTTGATCGCCGATGAGCCGACCACTGCGCTCGACGTGACCATCCAGGCCCAGGTGCTCGACCTGCTCGCCGCCATCCAGCGCCGCGAAGGCATGGCGATGCTGCTGATCACCCACGATCTCGGCGTGGTCGCGCGCGTGGCCCATCACGTCGGCGTGATGTACGCCGGGCAGGTGGTGGAGACCGGTTCGCGCGCAGCCTTCTTCGCCGCGCCCCTGCATCCGTATTCGCGCAAGCTGTTCGCCGCCCTGCCCGACGCCAGCAAGCGCGGCAGCGCGCTCGATGCCCCGGTGGGCAGCGTGCCGCTGCCCGACCGCCACTTCGCGGGCTGCCGCTTCGCCGAGCGCTGCCCGGCGGCGTTCGACCACTGCGACGAGGAGGCACCGGGCTGGCACCACGTCGGTGCGCAGGCGGTGCGCTGTCATCTCTACGAAGGCGTGGCGGTGCCGCGTCCGCTTCAGGCGGCGGGCGAGGGCACGCCGCGAGCGTTCACCGGGCGGGCTGGCGAGGCGGTGCTCGAGGTGCGCGAGCTGGCAGTGCATTTCCCGGTACGCAAGGGGCTGCTCAAGCGCACCGTGGGCCAGGTGCGGGCAGTGGATGGGGTGAGCTTGCGCCTGGTGCCCGGGCGCACGCTTGCCTTGGTCGGCGAATCCGGCTGCGGCAAGACGACGGTCGGCAAGGCCATCCTGCGCCTGATCGAGCCCACCACGGGCGAGCTGCGGCTCGATGGCGAGCGCTACGACACCCTGCCGTCCGGGGCGCTGCAGCCGCTGCGGCGCGCGGTGCAGATGGTGTTCCAGGATCCGTTTGCCTCGCTCAACCCGCGCATGCGGGTGGGCGAGATCATCGAGGAGGGGCTGGCCGCGCTCGGCATCGGCGCCGACGCGCGCGCGCGACGCGCACGGGTGGTCGAACTGCTCGAACGCGTGGGCCTCACCGGCGAGATGCGCTGGCGCCATCCGCACGAGTTCTCCGGTGGCCAGCGCCAGCGCATCGCGGTGGCGCGCGCGCTTGCAGTGTCGCCGCGGGTGATCGTGTGCGACGAGCCCACCAGCGCGCTCGATGTGTCGGTGCAGGCGCAACTGCTCAACCTGATGCGTGAGCTGCAGCGTGACGAAGGGCTGGCCTATCTCTTCATCACCCACAACCTCGCGGTGGTCGAATACCTCGCCGACGACGTGGCGGTGATGTATCTCGGTCGCATCGTCGAGGAAGGGCCGCTCGAGCGCGTGCTTGGTGCGCGCGCACATCCGTATACGCGAGCGCTGCTCGCCGCGGTGCCGCGTATCCAGGGTGCAGCCCCGGGCATCGGCGGCGAAGGGGAGGGGCGCGAAGTCGAGGAGGGGCGCGAGGGCGCAGCGGCGTCGGGCGCTGCGGTCGAACTGCCATCACCGTTTGCACCGCCCGCCGGCTGCCACTTCCATCCGCGCTGCGCGCAGGCCACCGACGTCTGCCGGATGCGTTATCCGGAGCCGGCCGAGCTTGGCCGCGGGCACCGGGTACGCTGCCACTGGCCGCTCACCGGCGCCGCGTGAGGCAGCCGCCGCAACCCCTCGCGGCTTCCGCCGCGCCTGCATCTGAGCGGTGCGCGACGCCTTTCAGGCAGGCCGTAACGCCTCGCGGCTTCCGCGCGCGGTGGTAGCCCTGTAGGAGCGGCGGAAGCCGCGAGCTTTTGCGCCATTCCCGGATCCGTTGCGTGTCGCCCCGGCGCAAGCCGCTCAGCGTCCCTTGCGCCGCTTGGGCGGGCGCTTTTCGCCAGGGCGAGGCTTGGCCTTGGGGGTTTTCAAGCGCGGCTCGCCGCTACGTGCGCTGCTCGTGCTGAGCTTGAGGCCGGGCTGCCGGGCGGCGGCTGCGGCGAAGGGGAGCAGGCTGCTGACCTCCAGCGCGCCGTCCGGGTCGACGCCGTCGGGCACCAGCAAGGAATAGCCTTCGCCGGGCTCGCTGCCGGGGCCGAGGCCGTTGAGCTTGCGCAGCTCGGCCGCACTCACCCCGTGGCGGGCGGCGACTGCCTCGAGGGTCTCGCCTGCGGCCATCACGTGCATCCGCCATTCGCCATCGTCCTCGTCAAGTTCGGCGAGCCCTTGCTGCAACTGTTCGGCGCGGTCGGTGGGCACGATGAAAATCTGCCCAGGCGTGGTGACCGCGGGGCGGTTGAAGCCCGGGTTGAGGGCGAGGAACTCGTCCAGCGGCATGCCGGAGAGCTTTGCCGCGGTGGCGAGATCCACCCCGATCGGTGCTTCGACGGTAATGAAATGCAGCTCGTTGGCGACGTAGGGCAGCTCGAAGTGGAACAGCTCCGGTTCGGCGACGATGTTCTTGATCGCCTGCAGCTTGGGCACGTAGTTGCGTGTTTCGTCCGGCATGCGCAGGTGTTCGTATTCGAGCGGCAGACCGTCCTCGGCGTTGCGCTTGAGCGCGCGTTGCACCGCGCCTTCGCCCCAGTTGTAGGAGGCGAGCGCGAGGTGCCAGTCGCCGTGCATCTCGTAGATGCGCTGCAGGTAGTCGAGCGCGGCGTTGGTGGAGGCGATCACGTCGCGGCGCTCGTCCACCCAGTGGTCCTGGGTGAGGTTGTAGTGCTTGCCGGTCGAGGGGATGAACTGCCACAGCCCGGAGGCGTGCGCGCGTGAATACGCCATCGGATTGTAGCTGCTCTCGACCATCGGCAGCAGCGCGAGCTCGGTCGGCATGCCGCGACGCTCGAGCTCGTCGACGATGTAGTAAAGGTAGCGCCCTCCGCGCTCGAAGACCTGCTTGAGGAAGCGCGGGCGGTTGAGGTAGAAGCTCTGCTGGTCCATCACCCGCTTGCTGTCGAGATCGGCCATGCCGAAGCCGCGCCGGATGCGGTCCCAGATGTCGTTGGCGTCGCGGGTGAGGTCGAGCGTCAGGATGCGGTCGGCTTCTGGCGTTTCGGCGAGCTGCGGCGGTTTGGCGCCGGGCAGGGAGGTGGTCGAAGACGGGCGAACGTCGGCGGTCGCTGTGTCAGGCTCAGCACGCTCCTGCGCACGCGCCGCGCCGGGGAGAAAGACGAAGGCGAGCGCGCACACGGACAGCGCGGCGTGCGCGAAGGCGGTGCGCACCGGCGCACCACGGGAATCGAAAGAGGTCATCGGCGCTCAGAAGCTGTCCTTCCACGCCCGCAGGCCCGCGAGGCATTCCAGCGCATCCTGCGGCCGGTGGCCGGCATGGGCGGTCACGCTGTCGATCACCCCCGGCTGGTCGCAGCGCAGGAAGGGGTTGATCGCACGTTCGCGGCCGATCGTGCTCGGCAGGGTGGGTTCGCCGCAGGCGCGCAGCGCCTCGCAGTGCGAGGCCCAGGCGTCGCGCTCGGCGTTGCGGGGCTCGGCGGCGCGGGCGAAGGCGAGGTTGGACAGCGTGTATTCGTGGGTGCAATACACCCGGGTGTCGGGGGGCAGCGCGGCCAGGCGGGCGAGCGAGCGCTGCAGCTGGGCCGGGGTACCTTCGAAGAGCCGGCCGCAGCCGGCGGAAAAGAGCGTGTCGCCACAGAACACCAGGCCGGGTTCGCTGTCGATGCCGACGTAAGCGACATGGCCCGCGGTGTGGCCGGGGACCTCGAGCACGCGCAGTGCGATGCCCGGGGTGGCGATGCGGATCTCGTCGCCGTCGAACACCGGGTGGTCGACATGCTCGATCGCCTCGCCGGCCGGGCCGTAGACCGGCACGGCACGCTTCGCGAGCAGTGCCGCGAGCCCGCCGGTGTGGTCGGGGTGGTGGTGGGTGACGAGGATGGCGCCGAGTTCGAGCGCGTGGCTCAGCAGGGCGTCCTCGACCGTGGCGGCATCGCCTGGGTCGACCACGAGCGCATGGCGGCCGTCATGGACGAGCCAGATATAGTTATCGCGGAAGGCGGGAACGGGGATAATCTTCATTCCGCGAATTGTGAGCACCTGAGTGCCGATGTCAATCCTCCGGTTCGAAGACTGGCTGCAGACTTCGCAAGGGCGCTACCTCCTCGACTGGGAGCAGGGCGCACTCGACCGTCTGGTGGCCGACGTTTTCGGCTACTACGCGGTGCAGGTCGGCCTGCCCGGTGTCGACCTCCTGCGCGCCAATCGAATGCCGTGCCGCTTGTCCTGTGGCGGCGCGGGCCGGGATCTGCGCTGCAGCGAATTCGAGCTGCCGTTTGCCACCGCCAGCCTGGATCTGGTGCTGCTGCCGCACGTACTGGAGTTTTCCGCGCACCCGCATCGCGTGCTGCGCGAGGTGGAGCGTGTGTTGGTGCCCGAGGGCAGCGTTGTGATCAGTGGCTTCAACCCGCTCAGCCTGTGGGGGGTGCGCAAGCTCTTGGCACGCCGCGACGCCGCGGCGCCGTGGGGCGGATACTATCGCTCGGCGATGCGCATCCGCGACTGGCTGACGCTGCTCGGTTTCGAGGTTCAGGCGAATGCGTTCGGCTGCTATGCGCCGCCGCTGCGTTCGCCGCAGTGGCTGGAGCGCTGGCGCTTCGCCGACCGTGCCGGGGCGCGCTGGTGGCCGGTGCTCGGCGCCGGCTATCTGCTGCACGGGGTCAAGCGGGTGCAGGGCATGCGCCTGATCACGCCACACTGGCGCGGCCGCAAGGCCACATCGAAAAGACTTTCGCCGATCGCCCAGCGCGACGGCTCGACGAGGAACATGCCCTAAACATGGAAGAAGTGGATATCTACACCGACGGCGCCTGTAGCGGCAATCCGGGGCCGGGCGGCTGGGGCGCGATCCTGCGCGCCGGTGCGCATGAGAAGGAAATCTGGGGCGGCGAGCCGGCAACGACCAACAACCGCATGGAGCTGCTCGCGGTCATTCGCGCGCTCGATGCGCTCAAGCGCCCGGTGGCGGCGCGCGTGCATACCGACAGCCAGTACGTCCAGAAGGGGATCTCGGAGTGGATCCACGGCTGGAAGGCGCGCGGCTGGAAGACCGCCTCGAAGGAGCCGGTCAAGAACGCCGACCTTTGGCGGGCGCTCGACGAGGCCGCGGCGCGCCATCAGGTGAGGTGGCTGTGGGTGCGGGGGCATTCGGGGCATCCCGAGAACGAACGTGCCGATGCGCTCGCGCGCCGCGGTGTGGACGCGGTGCGGCGCGGCGGCGCCGCGATGCAGGGCTGAGGGAAAAGCCGACATGAGACAGGTCGTACTCGACACCGAAACCACCGGCCTCGACTGGCGCAACGGCGACCGCGTCATCGAGATCGGCTGCATCGAGTTGCTCGATCGCAGCCTCACCGGGCGCCATTACCACGTCTACATCAATCCCGAGCGCGCGATCGACGCCGAGGCGGTGGCGGTGCACGGCATCACAGAGGAGTTCCTCGCCGACAAGCCGAAGTTTGCCCATGTCGTGGCTGACTTCGAGGACTTCGTGCGCGACGCGGAACTGGTCATCCACAACGCCAGCTTCGACGTCGGCTTCCTCGATCATGAGCTCGATCGTCTGGGCCGCGGCAAGCTGGCGACGCTGTGCGCCGGCGTGATCGACACGCTCAGGCTGGCCAAGGAGCAGAACCCGGGCAAGAAGGCCTCGCTCGACGCGCTGTGCGACCGCTACGAGATCGACAACGCGCATCGCGAACTGCATGGCGCGCTGCTCGATGCGGAATTGCTTGCCGAGGTCTATCTGGCCATGACGCGCGGTCAGGAGAGCCTGATGATCGGCCTCGACGAGGAGCCAGGCCCGCGTGAAACGGATGCGGGTGGCGCTCTGCTGGTGCGCGCGGCGGTGAAGGTGCTGCGCCCGGACGCGAGCGAGCAGCAGGCCCACGAGGCCGTTCTGGCCGAGATTGCGAAGTCGAACAAGGGCCACTGCCTGTGGTTGCCACCCGCGCCGATGGCGTGATCGCGGCGGGTGCGGCGGCCGTGGCCGGCGCACATCAACCCTCCTCGCGGCGCACCTTCTCCAGGCCCTTGAGGATGTCGTGGCGCGAGAGCTGGCCGATCAGGCGCGCGCCTTCGACCACCGGCAGGCTGGCGTAATGCTTGGCGAGGAACACCTCGATCGCGTCGATCAGGCTTGCATCGGCTGCAATCGAGGTGACGTCACGGGTCATGAAGTCTTCGACGGTGCCTTCGTCGCGGCGGAAATACGAGGCGTCGAGTGCCGCCTTCAGGCAGTCCTTTTCGGACAGGAACCCCACCACACGCCGGTTTTCATCGACCACCGGTGCGCCGCTCAGGCCGTGTCTGACCAGCAGGCTCACCGCCTTGAGCAGATCGGTCGTCGGCGAAAAGGCCAGGCGGTCAGCGGCCATGTAGTCCTTCACAAGCAGGGAGCCGAGCATGATGTCTCCAGGGGGAATCAGTATTGTTGTTCGATCTGCGCCGCCTGCATGCGCGCCTGTCGTCTGGAACAGGGCTTCTTGCAGCCGAATTCGCAGTCCATACCCATCGAACCCATGCCGCCGCAGCTGCCGGCGATCGGTTTGCGGCCGAACATGACGCCGATGGCCATCGCCGCGATCACGAGGCCGACGACGAGGAGGGTGATCAGGAAGGTGTTCATTCTTCGAGCCTTTTCGGTTGCGGGCGACGCGCTGCCCTCAGCGCGTGGACAATAACGCGGCGGGCGGGGTTCTGGCCATGGGTGCGGGGTCGGTGATTACGGCAAGCGGGTTAACCCGGGTGGGGCACGCCGGCCGCAGAGCCCCGGTGGGCGCGGCGCGAGCCGGGAGCGTTGCTTGGTCTCTAGACCCGCAACACGCCTCCCGGCATGCCGCCCGCTGCCTCGAGCCGGGTGACGGTGGGCAACAGGTCGAGGCCGGTCTCGGCTTTGAGCGTGCGGGCACGCTCGCGTAGCTCATCCGCGCTGCGCTCGATCGCGTCGCCAGCTGCACCGAAGGCGACCACGTTACCGCTGTCGCAGGACGGAAAGGCCAGCGCGCGATCGTCATAGGCGCGCACGATGCGCTCCAGGCTGGTCTTGTAGCCGCGCGAGCGACCGAACAGGTTCACCGCCATGATCCCGCGCGTCGATAGCCGGGCGCGCAAGGCCTGGTGGAAGGGTTCGGTGTCGAGCACGCCGGCGCGGGCGTTGCGGTCGAAACCGTCGACCAGCACGTAGTCCCACTGCTGCGCGTGCTCGAGCACGTATTGCGCGCCGCAGCCGATGTGGATCGAGAAGCGCGCGTCCTCGGCCGGCAGCTTGAAGAATTGGCGCGCCGCGGCGACCACCGCGGGGGCGATCTCGACCACGCGGATCTTCGCCTGCGGCAGGTGGTGATGCACGAAGCGCGCGAGCGAGGCGGCGCCGAGGCCGATGATCAGCACCTTGCGCGGCCAGTGAGCGCCATCGGCGGCGAGGCCGTCGCGCAGCAGCAGACCGGCCATCATCTCGCGCGTGTAGGCGAGCTCGAGGGCATGGGGCTTGCGGATGCGCATCGCGCCCTGGATCCAGTCGGAGCCGAAGTGCAGGTAGCGCACACCGGCTGCTTCGGAGATTTCGATCGGGGGGTTCATGGGGAGGGAGGAGTGAGGAGTGCGGCGTAAGGGGTGGCAGGTGCCGGGCTGCTCGCGCTCAGGTCGGCCCCGTAGCGGAGCAACCTGGAAAGCAAGCGTTGCTCAGGAATCTGCCAGACGCTTGAGGGCGTAGAGGCGTTCGAGCGCCTCGCGCGGGCTGAGCGCATCCGGGTCAATGTCGGCGAGCTCGGTCAGCACGGGGTGCGACAGCGGTGCGTCGTCGGGTTCGGGCAGGGCGGCGAACAGGTCGGCCTGCGGGCCGGCGTCGATCTCGCGATTCTCCAGCGCGCGTAGCCGCCGCTTGGCGTCACGGATGACCGCGGCCGGGATGCCGGCGAGCGCGGCGACCTCGATACCGTAGCTCTGGCTCGCCGGGCCCTCTTCGAGCGCGTGCAGGAAGACGATGCGGTGGCCGTGCTCGACCGCGTCCAGGTGCACGTTGGCGCACTCGGGGTAGTCGGCATTGAGGCGGGTGAGCTCGAAGTAGTGCGTTGCGAACAAGGTCAGCGCGCGCGACTTCTCCAGCAGGTGGCGGGCGATCGCGAAGGCGAGCGCGAGGCCGTCGAAGGTCGAGGTGCCGCGGCCGATCTCGTCCATCAGCACCAGGCTGCGCTCGGTGGCGCCGTGCAGGATGGCGGCGGCCTCGGTCATCTCGACCATGAAGGTCGAGCGCCCGGAGGCGAGGTCGTCCGAGGCGCCGATGCGGGTGAAGATGGCGTCGAGCGGGCCGAGCTCGGCGCCATCCGCCGGCACGAAGCTGCCGACGTGGGCGAGCAGGCAGATGAGCGCGACCTGGCGCATGAAGGTCGATTTACCGCCCATGTTGGGGCCGGTGATCATCAGCATGCGACGGGTGGCAGCGAGGCGGGCGTCGTTGCGGATGAAGTTCTCGACCTGGCGCTCGACTACCGGGTGGCGGCCGCCGGTTATGGCGAGCCCGGGCGTGTCGACGAAGCGCGGCTGCACGTAGCCGTAGCGCAGCGCGGCCTCCGCCAGCGCCGCCAGTCCGTCGAGCAGCGCGAGCGCACGCGCGATGCGCTGCAGCGCCGGGATGTGGGCGGCGAGCACCTCCAGCACCTGGTCGAAGAGCAGCTTCTCGCGTGCCAGCGCGCGCTCGTTGGCCGACAGCGCCTTGTCCTCGAAGGCCTTGAGCTCGGGGGTGATGTAGCGCTCGGCGTTTTTCAGCGTCTGGCGGCGGCGGTAGTCGTCGGGCACCTTGTCGGCATTGGCGCGGCTGACCTCGATGTAGAAGCCGTGCACCTTGTTGAACTCGACCTTGAGCCCGGGGATGCCGCTGCGCTCGCGCTCGCGCGTCTCCAGTGCCATGAGGAACTCGCCGCAGTTGGTCTGGATGCAGCGCAGCTCGTCGAGCTCGGCGTCGTAGCCGGGGGCGATCACGCCGCCGTCGCGCACCATCGCAGCGGGTTCGGCATGGATCGCGGCGTGCAACACCGCGAGCGGCTCGGGGGCGATATCGAGCGCAGCGACGATGTTCGCCAGCACGGGCGCGCTGCAGGCGGCGAGCGCAGTGCCGAGCTCGGGCAGGCGGGCGAGGCTCTCGCGCAGCGCGGAGAGATCACGCGGACGGGCGCTGCGCAGCGCGATGCGGGCGGTGATGCGGTCGACGTCGGCGACACCGCGCAGGGCCGCGCGCACCGCGGCGGCGATGCGGCCGTCGCGACCGGCGAGGGCGTAGCCTTCGGTGGCGTTGCCGATTTGCCGCGCCACGCCGTCATCCATGTCCGCCTCGATCGTGCCCACCAGCTCGGCGACCGCGGCATGCCGCGCCGCAGGCTCGGCGCGCTCGCGCAGCGGGTGGTGCAGGGCATGGCGCAGCCAGCGCGAACCCATGCTGGTGGCGCAGGTGTCGAGCAGCGAGAGCAGGGTGGGCGAAGGCTCGCCGCGCAGGGTCTCGGTCAGCTCCAGGTTTCGCCGGGTGGCGGCGTCCAGGCGCAGATATTCGGATTCGCGCTCGACAGTAAGGCCGGTGACGTGGGCGAGCGTCTGGCGCTGGGTGGCCTGGGCGTAGTCGTAGAGTGCGGCGGCGGCGCCGAGCGCGACCGGCAGATCTTCTACCCCAAAGCCGGCCAGGTCGCGGGTGCCGAAGTGCGTGGTCAGCAGCCGCGTACCGGTCTCGGTGTCGAACTGCCAGTCGGCCAGCCGGCGCTGGGCCGGGGCGAGCGCATCGAGCAGGGGCAGGGCGAGGCCGTCGGGCACCAGCACCTCGGCCGGGCGCAGGCGCTCGAACTGCGCCTGCAGCGCGTCCGCCGGGCATTGCATGAGACGGAAGTCGCCGTTGGCGAGGTTCAGCCATGCCAGCCCGAGCACGCCGCGGTGCAGGTTGGCGGAGAGCAGCAGCGCGTCGCGGCGGTCGTCGAGCAGCGCGGCGTCGGTCAGGGTGCCGGGGGTGACGATGCGGCTCACCGCGCGCTCCATCGGCCCCTTGATCGCGCCCGGCTCACCCACCTGCTCGGCGATCACCACCGATTCGCCGAGCTTCACCAGGCGCGCGAGGTATTGCTCGACCGCATGGAAGGGCACGCCCGCCATGCGGATCGGCCTGCCGCTCGACTGGCCGCGCGTGGTCAGCGTGATGTCGAGCAGGCGCGCGGCCTTCTCGGCGTCTTCGAAGAAGAGCTCGTAGAAGTCGCCCATGCGGTAAAAGAGCAGGGTGTCGGGATGTGCCTGCTTGATGCGCAGGTACTGCTGCATCATCGGCGTGTGCGCGGCTATCTCGGCCTCGCTCAGGCTGCCTCGAGGCGAGGCGGCTGCGCCCTGTGAGAGCTTGCTCGCTGCCAAGGTGCGATCAGGCCTGCTGGTTGGCCGGGCGCCAGGCCTGGATGATCGGCAGCAACTGGCCGAAGATCTTCGGCGTGCCGGCGACCAGGTTGCCGGTAGTGAGGTAGTTGGCTTCGCCCGAGAGGTCGGAGACCAGTCCGCCCGCCTCCTGGATCAGCAGCGCGCCGGCGGCCATGTCCCACGGCGACAGGCCCATCTCCCAGAAGCCGTCGAAACGGCCGGCCGCCACGTAGGCGAGGTCTAGCGCGGCGGCGCCCGGGCGACGGATGCCCGCGGTCTTCTGGGTGAGCTCCTTGAACATCCCCAGGTAAGCGTCGACGTTGTCGAACTGGCGGAAGGGGAAGCCGGTGCCGATCAGCGCCTCGTTGAGGCGGGTGCGGCGCGACACGCGGATGCGGCGGTCGTTGAGGAAGGCGCCGCTGCCGCGCGAGGCGGTGAACAGCTCGTTGGTGTTGGGGTCGTAGACCACCGCATGTTCGAGCACGCCGTTCTTGGTCTGCGCGATCGAGACCGCGTACTGCGGGAAGCCGTGGATGAAGTTGGTGGTGCCGTCGAGTGGGTCGATGATCCAGGTGAACTCGCTGTCCTGGCCATTTGCCGGGCCGAGCTCGCCCGACTCCTCTGCTAGAATCCCGTGGTTCGGGAAGGCGTCGCGCAGCACGTCGATGATCGCCTGTTCAGCGGCGCGATCCACCTCGGTGACGAAGTCGTTGGGCGACTTGGACTGCACGGTCAGCAGGTCGAGCTGGGTCGAGGCGCGGTTGATGACGGTCGCGGCGCGACGGGCGGCCTTGACGGCGATGTTCAGGGTGGCATGCATGCGGAGCGGTCTCGTTTAAAGAATCGGGGCCTGCTACGTGTCGCCGGCGGCGCGCGTCGACTTGCGATGCGGCGACCCGACTTCACACGTTCCGGGCAGGCAGCCCGGCAATTTCGGAAAACGCGGAATTTTAATATGAATCGCCCCCTCGCGCTCGATCGTGTCCGGGTCGTGTTGTCACGTACGAGTCACCCCGGCAACATCGGCGCGGCGGCGCGCGCGATGAAGAACATGGGCCTGCGCGACCTGTGGCTGGTGGCGCCCGAAGCCTTTCCCGACGAAGTCGCGACCGCGCGCGCCTCGGGAGCGGCGGACCTGCTCGAGTCCGCACGGGTGGTCGATACCCTCGAAGAGGCGCTGGCCGACACGGTATTTTCTGCCGCGCTGACCGCACGGCGACGCGAGCTGTCGCTGCCGCGCATGCAGGCGCGCGACGCGGCGCATGAACTCGTGAGGCGGACGGGAGACGGCAGCGTCGCGCTGGTGTTCGGCAACGAGACGAGCGGGATGACCAACGAGGAGGTCGGCCTGTGCAGCCTGCCGGTGACGATTCCGACCGATGCGCAATTCTCCTCGCTCAACCTCGGCGCGGCGGTGCAGGTGCTGAGCTACGAGCTGCGCATGGCCGCGCTCGGCGAGGCGGCTGCGGCGCCGGTCGACGCGCAGGCTGAGCCGGCCACGCATGCCGACTTCGAGGGTTTCATGACGCACCTGGAGCGGGTCGTCACCGCCAGCGGCTTCCACGACCCGGCCAACCCCAAGCGCCTGCTGCCGCGCATCCGCAGGCTGTTCAACCGGGTGCGGCTGGAGAAGGAAGAGGTCGCCATCCTGCGTGGCATGCTCACCACCTTCGAGACCCCGAAGCGGCGGGGGTGAGTGATCGTCTGGTTTCCTGCAGCCAGGGCCTTGTGTGCTTGGTCGAAGCACGGATAGTCGATTAAAATGCTCGGGATTTGGCGACCGCCTGCCCTGCGGGGAGGCGGTCGCACCTCTTGTCATCGCCGCACCGGGAGTTTGTGCATCATGTTCAGCCGCCTTCGAGAAGACCTGGCCAGCGTCCGCGAGCGCGACCCCGCCGCACGCTCCACGCTCGAGGTCCTGACCTGCTATCCGGGTATCCATGCGTTGATCTTTCATCGCGCCGCACACGGTGCGTGGCGTCGCGGCTGGTTCTGGGCCGGGCGCTTCCTCAGTCACATCGGCCGACTGTTCACCGGCATCGAGATCCACCCCGGTGCGAAGATCGGCCGCCGCGTGTTCATCGACCACGGCATGGGCGTGGTGATTGGCGAAACCGCCGAGATCGGCGACGACTGCACGATCTACCAGGGCGTCACGCTCGGCGGCACCTCGCTCTATCGAGGCGCCAAGCGCCATCCGACGCTTGGACGCGGGGTGGTGATCGGCGCGGGTGCAAAGGTGCTCGGCGGGTTCACGGTCGGTGACGGTGCGAAGGTCGGCTCCAATGCGGTGGTCGTCAAGCCGGTTCCGCCGGGCGCGACGGCGGTGGGCAACCCGGCGCGCATCCTCGACTCCGGGCGCGATTCGGCGCGTGAGCAGAAGGCCGAGCAGATCGGCTTCAGCGCCTACGGCGTCACCCGCGACATGGACGACCCGGTGTCGAAGGCGCTGCATGGGCTGCTCGACCATTCGGTCGAGACCGACCGCCGCCTGCAGGCGATCATCGCGCGCCTGGAAGCGGCCGGCGTGAAGCTGGACGAGGCGGTGGAGCGGGGTGACGAGTTCGACGCGAACCGGCTGTCCCGCATGGTCGACTGAGTACGACAGGGGCTGCGCGCTCCCCCGAGCCCCTCGCGCCTGACGACGCTCCCCCCCCTCTTCCCATTAGTTGACCGTTTTTGTCGGGATACATATACTCGACCAAAATGATGGGATATTGGGTGATGCGGCTTTCCGTGCGGCGTCCAAGCATCCCGGACTGCCTTCGAGGAGAGCGCAATGCGACTTACGACCAAGGGACGGTTTGCGGTGACCGCGATGATCGACCTGGCTTCGCGCCAGGGTGACGGGCCGGTGACGCTGGCGGGCATCGCCGAGCGTCAACGCATTTCGCTCTCGTATCTCGAACAGCTCTTCGGCAAGCTGCGCCGCCACAAACTGGTAAACAGCGTGCGCGGTCCAGGCGGGGGCTACCGCCTGGCACGGCCAATGGCCGACATCACGGTCGCCGACATCATCATCGCGGTGGATGAACCCCTCGATGCGACCCAGTGCGGCGGCAAGGAGAACTGTCACGACGACCATGTGTGCTCGACCCACCACCTGTGGGCCAATCTCAACCAGCGCATTTACGCTTACCTCGATTCGGTGAGCCTGGAGGCGCTAGTCGGCCATCAGGTGCGGCCCGATCCGGACATGACGGTGCTCAAGAGCATCCGTCGCCGCAGCCGCATGCCGGTGCACGAAATCGCCGTGATCTGAGTCCGCAATGGCGTTCGCCCCCACCTACCTCGACTGGAATGCGACCACGCCGCTCGACCCGGCGGTGCGCGACGCGATGCTGCCATGGTTCGGCGCCGCCGAGCCGGCGCGCTTCGGCAACGCGTCGAGCCGCCACGAGTACGGTCGCCAGGCGCGCGCCGCGGTAGACGAGGCGCGCACACGGGTGGCCGCGGCGGTTGGAGCGCACGCGACCGAAGTGCTGTTCACCAGCGGCGGCTCGGAAGCCAACAACCTCTTCCTCAAGGGCGCTGCAGCCAACCTGCGGCCGGGCGTGGTCGCGGTAAGCGGCGTAGAGCATCCCTGCGTGCGCGAGCCTGCGCGTCAGTTGCAGCGCGCAGGGTGGACGCTGCGCGAGATCGCGGTCGATGCGCACGGGCGCATCGACGAGGCGGACTGGCAGGCCGCGCTCGCCGCGCGCCCGCGCCTGATATCGGTGATGAGCGCCAACAACGAGACCGGCGTGCTGCTGGACGTCGCCACGCTGGCGCATGCGGCGCGCGCCGCGGGGGCCTGGTTCCATACCGATGCGGTGCAGGCGCTCGGCAAGATCGAGGTCGATTTTCGTGCACTTGGCGTGCATGGCATGACGCTGTCGGCGCACAAGATCGGCGGCCCGCTGGGCGCGGGTGCGCTGGTGGTGGACAAGCGCGTGGAGCTTGCGCCGCTGATCGCCGGCGGCGGTCAGGAGCGCGGGCTGCGCTCGGGCACCGAGAACGTGGCCGCGATCGTCGGCTTTGGCGTGGCCTGCGAGCGTGCGGTTGCGCGCCGCGAGGCCGAGGCGCAGCGGCTGACGGCGCTGCGCGACGAGCTGTGCGTGGCCCTCGACGGTCTCGGCGCACGCATCTTCTCGGTCGATGCACCGCGCTTGCCCAATACCGTATTCTTTGCCGTCGAGGACGTCGACGGCGAGACCCTCGTCGGCCGTCTCGACCGTGCGGGCTTCGCCTGTGCGAGCGGCTCGGCGTGCTCGAGTGCGAACCCCGAACCCTCGCACACCCTGCTGGCGATGGGGGTGGAGCCCGGTGTGGCGCGTGCCGCCGTGCGTGTCAGCCTCGGGCGCGACACGCGTGCGGACGACGTGCGCCGCTTCATCGAAACCCTGGCCCGGGTCACCGGCGAACTCAAGAACCTGGCCTCCATGGGGGCCTGAATACGGCCGCGCTGGCCGCCAACCGAACTCGCGAACAATGAAAGTGCGGAGAGACACAATGCTGAAGTTCCCCATCTACCTCGACTACTCGGCGACCACCCCGGTTGATCCGCGCGTGGCGGAAAAGATGATTCCCTGGCTGACCGAGCATTTCGGCAACCCGGCCAGCCGCTCGCATGCCTACGGCTGGGAGGCCGAGAAGGCGGTCGAGGATGCGCGCGAACAGGTGGCCGCACTGGTCAATGCCGACGCCAAGGAGATCATCTGGACCTCGGGCGCGACCGAGTCGAACAACCTCGCCATCAAGGGCGCGGCGCACTTCTACCAGGGCAAGGGCAAGCACCTCATCACCGTGAAGACCGAGCACAAGGCCGTGCTCGACACCGTGCGGGAGCTCGAGCGCGAGGGCTTCGAGGCGACCTATCTCGACGTGCAGGAAAACGGCCTGATCGACCTCGAGGTCCTGAAGGCGGCAATTCGTCCCGACACCATCGTCGTGTCGGTGATGTTCGTGAACAACGAGGTGGGCGTGGTCCAGCCGATCGCCGAGATTGGCGAACTCTGCCGCGCGAAGGGCATCGTGTTCCACGTCGATGCGGCGCAGGCCACCGGCAAGGTCGAGATCGATCTCGACAAGCTCAAAGTCGACCTGATGAGCTTCTGCGCGCACAAGACCTACGGACCCAAGGGCATTGGCGCGCTCTACGTGCGCCGCAAGCCGCGCGTCCGCCTCGAAGCGCAGATGCATGGGGGTGGCCATGAGCGCGGCCTGCGCTCCGGCACGCTGGCCACCCATCAGATCGTCGGCATGGGCGAGTCCTTCCGGATTGCGCGCGAGGAAATGTCTGCCGAAAATGCACGCGTCAGGAAGCTGCGCGACAAGCTGCTCGCTGGCCTCACCGACATCGAGGCTACCTACGTGAACGGCGACCTCGAGCATCGTGTGCCGCACAACCTCAACATCTCATTCGCCTATGTCGAAGGCGAGTCACTGATCATGGCGATCAAGGACATCGCGGTGTCGTCCGGCTCGGCCTGTACGTCGGCGAGCCTGGAGCCGTCTTACGTGCTGCGCGCGCTCGGGCGCAACGACGAGCTGGCGCACAGCTCGATCCGGTTCACCATCGGCCGTTTCACCACCGAAGAAGAGATCGACTACACGATCAGCTTGCTGCACGACAAGATCGGCAAGCTGCGCGAACTGTCGCCGCTGTGGGAGATGTTCAAGGACGGCGTCGACCTCGACAGCGTGCAGTGGGCCGCGCACTGAGCGGGCGGTGGCATCGAAAACAGGTATTTCGCGTGCGCTGACAGCACCCGGGCGGCGCACGGCAGTCCAAATAGACGGGGCGGATTCCCCACAGGAGACGAATCATGGCTTACAGTGAAAAAGTTCTGGACCACTACGAGAACCCCCGCAACGTCGGCTCCTTCGCCAAGGACGACGATGGCGTGGCGACTGGCATGGTCGGCGCGCCCGCCTGCGGCGATGTGATGAAGCTGCAGATCAAGGTCGGCAAGGACGGCGTGATCGAGGATGCGAAGTTCAAGACCTATGGCTGCGGGTCGGCGATCGCCTCGAGCTCGCTGGTCACCGAATGGGTCAAGGGCAAGACGCTCGATCAGGCGCTCGAGATCAAGAACACCCAGATCGCCGAGGAACTCGCGTTGCCGCCGGTGAAGATCCACTGCTCGATTCTCGCCGAGGACGCGATCAAAGCCGCCGTGGCGGACTATAAAAAGAAGCATGAGGCCTGAACGGCCTGCATCGAAGAGGAGGAATCATGGCTGTCACCCTTTCTGAATCGGCTGCGCGCCACGTCTCGAACTTCATCACCAAGCGCGGCAAGGGCTTCGGCATTCGCCTCGGCGTGAAGACGTCGGGCTGCTCCGGCATGGCCTACAAGCTCGAGTTCGTTGACAGCACGGAGGACGAAGACCTGGTGTTCGAGAGCCACGGCGTAAAGGTGGTGATCGACCCCAAGAGCCTCGGCTACCTCGACGGCACCGAACTCGATTTCGTCAAGGAAGGTCTCAACGAGGGCTTCAAGTTCAACAACCCGAATGTCAAGGATCAGTGCGGGTGCGGCGAGAGCTTCAACGTTTGAGCCGCGCGCGATGAGCATCGACCTCACGCAGGACTACTTCGGGCTGTTCGGCCTGCCGCGTCGTTACGCGCTCGACGAAGGGGCGCTGGAGGCCGCCTGGCACGAGCTGCAGGCACGCGTTCACCCCGACCGCCACGCCCATCTGTCCGACGTCGAAAAGCGGCGCTCGATGCAGTGGGCGACGCGGGTGAACGAAGGCTTCCGTGTTTTGCGCAAGCCGCTCGAGCGCGCCCAGTACCTGCTTGTGCTCGCTGGCGTTGATGCGGCGCTGGAGACCAACACCGCGATGTCGCCCGAGTTCCTGATGGAGCAGATGGAGTGGCGCGAAGCGGTCGAGGAGGCTCGCGAGGCCGCCGAAGTCTCCGAGCTCGAGGAGCTGCACAGGCGCCTGCTCGGGCACGCGCGCGAGGTGCGCGGCCATCTCGGCGTGCAACTCGATGAGGAACGCGACTACGAAGCAGCGGCCGACACGGTGCGCCGGCTGATGTTCATCCAGAAGCTTCAGCAGGAAATCGACGACGCGCTGCTTGCGCTCGAAAACTAGAACAACGACAAGGCACGGAACTGCACCGATGGCTCTGCTGCAAATCACCGAACCCGGCATGTCCGCCGAGCCGCACAAGCACCGGCTCGCCGTGGGCATCGACCTGGGCACCACCAATTCGCTCGTCGCCACCGTGCGCAACGGGATCGCGATCTGCCTGCCCGACGAGACCGGTCGCACGATGCTGCCGTCGGCGGTGCGCTACCACGCCGACGGGGTGATCGACGTCGGTCTCGGCGCGCTGAAGGCGCAGGCGATCGACCCGCGCAACACGATCGTCTCGGTCAAGCGCTTCATGGGGCGTGGGCTCAAGGACGTCACCCACATCGAGGCCATGCCCTACGACTTCGAGGACAGCGTCGGCATGGTGCGCTTGCGCACTGCGCAGGGGGTCAAGAGCCCGGTGGAGATCTCCGCCGAGATCCTGCGCCGCTTGCGCGAGCGCGCCGAAGCCAGCCTCGGCGGTCCGCTCGTCGGTGCGGTGATCACGGTGCCGGCGTATTTTGACGATGCCCAGCGCCAGGCCACCAAGGACGCCGCCCGCCTGGCCGGTCTGGACGTGCTGCGCCTGCTCAACGAGCCGACCGCGGCCGCGGTGGCCTATGGCCTCGACAACGCGGCCGAGGGCGTCTATGCCGTCTATGACCTCGGTGGTGGCACCTTCGACCTGTCGATCCTCAAGCTCACCCGCGGCGTGTTCGAGGTGCTGTCGACCAACGGCGACGCCGCGCTCGGCGGTGACGACTTCGATCATCGCCTGTTCTGCTGGATCCTCGACCGCGCCAAGATCTCGCCGCCCTCGCTGGAGGATGCGCGCCGGCTGCAGATGAAGGCGCGCGAGGCGAAGGAGCTGCTGACCAGCTGCGACGAGGCGCCGGTGCATGTGCGCCTGGCCTCGGGCGAAGAGGTCGACCTGATCGTCACCCGTGACGAGTTCACCGAGATGACCCGTCACCTCGTGCAGAAGACGCTCACGCCGGTACGCAAGGCGCTGCGCGACGCCGGGCTCGCGCCTGACGAGATCAAGGGCGTGGTGATGGTCGGTGGTGCCACCCGCATGCCGCACGTCCAGCGTGCGGTGGCGGCCTTCTTCGGCCAGGAGCCGCTCACCAACCTCGATCCGGACAAGGTGGTCGCGCTCGGTGCCGCGATGCAGGCCAACGTGCTCGCCGGAAACCGCGCCGAGCAGGATGACTGGCTGCTGCTTGACGTGATCCCGCTCTCGCTCGGCCTCGAGACCATGGGTGCCCTGGTCGAGAAGGTGGTGCCGCGCAACTCCACCCTGCCGATCGCACGTGCGCAGGAATTCACGACCTTCAAGGACGGCCAGACCGCGATGGCCTTCCACGTCGTGCAGGGCGAACGCGAGCTCGTCTCCGACTGCCGTTCGCTCGCCCGCTTCGAACTGCGCGGCATCCCGCCGATGGTGGCGGGCGCGGCGCGCATCCGGGTGACCTTCCAGGTGGACGCCGACGGCCTGCTGTCGGTGTCGGCGCGCGAGATGTCTTCGGGCGTCGAGGCCAGCGTGCTGGTCAAGCCATCCTACGGCCTGACGGACGACGAGATCGCCGAGATGCTGCGCTCGGGTGTGGATCACGCCGGCGACGACATGACGGCGCGCGCGCTGCGTGAGCAACAGGTCGAGGCCGAGCGCGTGATCGAGGCTACCGAGCAGGCGCTCGCCAAGGACGGCCATCTGCTCGACGAGCCCGAGCGCGCCAGGATCCACGCCGCCATCGCCCACGTGCGAGCGCTGGGCGCAGGGACCGACCATCGTGCGATCAAGGCCGGTGTCGATGGGCTCGCCCGCGCGACCGACGACTTCGCCGCACGCCGCATGGACAGCAGCATCCGCAGCGCGCTCGCCGGCCACAAGGTCGACGAGATCCCACTCTGATCCTTTCCAAAATGACCCAGATCATCGTTCTGCCCCACGTCGAACTCTGCCCGGACGGCATCGTCATCGAGGCTTCACCCGGCACCACGCTGTGCGATTCGCTGCTCGAGAACGGCATCGACATCGAACACGCGTGCGAGAAATCCTGTGCCTGCACCACCTGCCACGTCGTCGTGCGCGAGGGCTTCGCGTCGCTCGCGCCTGCCGAGGACGAAGAGGAAGACCTGCTCGACAAGGCCTGGGGCCTGGAGCCACAGTCGCGCCTGTCGTGCCAGGCGGTGGTGGCAGAGACCCCGCTGGTGGTCGAGATCCCTCGCTACACGATCAACATGGCTCGCGAAGGAAAACACTGACATGAAGTGGACCGAGGTTCAGGAAATCGCAATCCAGCTCAGCGACGCCCATCCCGACGTCGACCCGACCAAAGTCAATTTCGTCGATCTGATGAGCTGGGTGATGGCGCTACCCGATTTCGACGACGATCCCAAGCGCTGCGGCGAACGCATCCTCGAAGGGATCCAGCAGGCCTGGATCGACGAGGCGGGCTGAGGTCCGGATCCGCTGCGGCGGCCGGATCCCCGAATTGATGAACGGGCTCGCGGCTGGCAGCGTGCGGTGTGAACTTGCAAGCGCTCGCGGCTGCCGCCGCTCCTACATGACACCACCGCATTCGGCACCGTCTGTAGGAGCGGCGGCGGCCGCGAGTTTCTGCACGCGCCCGGCATCTGCGCACGCCCTGCTGTTCGCGTACCGCAGGGCGCCTGCTCCGTACCGCAGGGCGGCCTGCTCAATACGCGCCGCGTGCGACCGTGTCGGTGGTCTCGTTGAGGTCCAGCCAGTAGTGGCCGATGAGCCCGATCGCGCGCTCGAAGCGCTCGAAGTCGACCGGTTTGCGGATGTAGCTGTTGGCGCCCAGACTGTAGGCCTGCGACAGGTCGAGCCCCTCGCGCGAGGTGGTCAGGATCACCACCGGTAGCAGCGCGGTGCGTGCCTCGGCACGGATACGGCGCAGCACCTCCAGGCCGTCGATGCGTGGCAGCTTGAGGTCGAGCAGCACGACCGCGGGGAGTGTCACCGGCGGCTGGCCGGCGCGCGCGCCGGTGGAGAACAGATAGTCCACCGCCTCCACCCCATCGCGTGCAACCACCACCGGGTTGGTGATCTGGTTGCGTGACAGCGCGTGCAGCGTCAACGCCTCGTCGTCGGGGTTGTCTTCGACCAGCAGGATCGGTCTCTGGTTCGCCATGATCGGGCTTCCGGGAGCGGGGGCGGGGTGCGTTCGGTTCAGAGGTCTTCGCGCCGAAGCAGGAAGACCATGTCGTCACCACCGCGGGTCGACAGCCAGTGGAACGGCAGGTCGGGGAAGGCGGCTTCGACGATGTGGCGGTTGTGGCCGACCTCCACCGTCAGGATGCCGCCCGGGTTCAGATGCCCAGCCGCCTGCGCAAGCAACTTGCGCACCACATCGAGACCGTCCTCGCCCGAGGCGAGCGCCATCCTAGGTTCGTGCAGGTATTCGGCCGGCAAGGCATCCATCGATTCCGCCGTCACATAGGGTGGATTGCTGAGGATGAGGTCGAAGCGGCGTCCTTCGAGCCCTTCGAAAAGGTCGCCCTGCACGAGCTCGATCCGATCTTCCAGACCATAGTCGGCGACGTTGATGCGCGCGACCTCGAGCGCATCCGCGGACAGGTCGACCGCAGTGAGCCCGGCATTCGGAAACGCGTGCGCCATCAGGATCGCCAGGCAGCCGGAGCCGGTGCACAGGTCGAGCACGCTGCCCACCGCGTCCGCATCCGCAATCCAGGGGGCGAGGCCGTCTTCCAGCAGTTCGGCGAAGAAGGAGCGCGGCACGATCACGCGCGGATCGACCGTGAAGCGGAAATCGCCCAGCCAGGCCTCGCCGAGGATGTATGCGGTGGGAATGCGCTCGTCGACGCGTTGCTCGAGCGCCTCGAGCAGGCCGATGCGCTCCTCAGACGGGATGCAGGCGTCCATGAATGGCTCCAGGCGGTCGAGCGGGAGCGCGAGGCTGCCGAGGATCAGCCAGACCGCTTCGTCGAAGCTGTCGTGCACGCCGTGGCCGCAGAACACGCCGGCACGGTTGAAACGGGTGACGGCATAGCGCAGCCAGTCGCGCACGGTGACGAGCTCGGCGAGCGGGCCGTGTTCGTGTTCGTGATCATGTTCGAGGGCGTCGTCGTGCTGGTCGTGGGACATCGTGGGTGGGTTCCTGGGTTCGGTTGCGGGCTGCTCAGCGCGGCGTGGCGAGCAGCAGGGCCAGCGTGCGCGCATACACCTGCGATAGCGGTTCGATCGCGTTCGCGGCAATGCATTCGTCGATCTTGTGGATGGAGGCGTTGACCGGGCCGAACTCGACCACCTCGGCACAGATCTCGGCGATGAAGCGGCCATCGGAAGTGCCACCGGTGGTCGACAGCGCGGTCTCGACGCCGAGCGTGTCGCGGATCGCCGCCGACAGCGCGCCGACCAGTTTGCCGCGCCCGGTGATGAAGGGCTTGCCCGACAGGTGCCAGTCGATGTCGTAGTCGAGCCCGTGGCGGTCGAGCACCGCGCCGGTGCGGCGCTTGAGTTCGTCCGCGCTCGACACCGAGCCGAAGCGGAAGTTGAACGTCACCTCGCACACACCCGGGATCACATTGTTGGCGCCGGTGCCGGCATGGATGTTGGACACCTGCCAGGTGGTGGGCGGGAAGAACTCGTTGCCCTGGTCCCACTCGATCGAGGCCAGCTCGGCGAGCGCCGGCGCAAACAGGTGGATCGGATTGCGCGCGAGCTGCGGGTAGGCGACGTGACCCTGCTGGCCCTTGACGCGCAGCGTGCCAGACAGCGAACCGCGGCGGCCGTTCTTGATCATGTCGCCGAGGGTGTTCACCGAGGTGGGCTCGCCAACGATGCAGTAGTCGAGGCGCTCGCCGCGCGCAGCGAGCGCCTCGACCACCTTGACCGTGCCATGGGTGGCGATGCCTTCCTCGTCGGATGTGAGCAGCAGCGCGATGCTGCCGTCGTGGTCGGGATGTTCGACCACGAAGCGCTCGATCGTGGTGACGAAGGCGGCGAGCGAGGACTTCATGTCGGCGGCACCGCGGCCGTACAGCATGCCCTCGCGCACGGTCGGCACGAAGGGCGGCGTGGTCCACGCCGCAGCGGGCCCGGGCGGGACGACGTCGGTATGGCCGGCGAAGCACAGGACCGGCGTGCGCGTGCCGCGGCGCGCCCACAGGTTGCAGACGCCGCCGCCGTCGATGCGTTCGAGGTGGAACCCGAGGGGCGTGAGACGTGCTGCGATCAGCTCGAGGCAGCCGGCATCCTCGGGGGTGACCGAGGGGCGGGCGATCAACTCGCAGGCGAGGGCGAACGTGGGCGTGCTGGTGTCGGTGTTGGGCATGGGGAGGGGGTTGTCGGCCGCCGTGTTTGGCGGTGGCCGACTAGTTGTTGTTCATGTCGAGGGTGAATTCCTGGAACGATGCACCATCGGTGTTGGTGGCCTCGAAGCCGGTGATCGCGCTGTTGCCATTGACGGTCAGCAGCGGATCGGTCTGCATCTGGGCGTTGTTGATCAGCCAGTGCAGGTTGCTCGGCGAATCGGCATTGGCGAGTGCCTCGTCGAGGGTGATGATCTGCTCGGCATGCAAGCGGTAGAGCGCCTGTTCGAAGGTCTGCGAGCCCTGTGCGAGTGATTGCTCCATCGCCTCCTTGATCGAGTTGAGCTCTCCGCGCTCGATCAGCTCGGCGATGTGCCGCGTGTTCATGAGGATCTCGACCGCCGGGATACGCTTGCCGTCGGGCTTGCGCACCAGGCGCTGCGAGACGATGCAGCGCAGCGCGACCGCGAGGTCGAGGTAAAGCAACTGGCGGTTCTCGAGCGGGAAGAAGTTAACGATGCGGTTGAGCGCGTGATAGGCGTTGTTGGCGTGCAGCGTGGCGAGGCACAAGTGGCCGGTCTGCGAATACGAAATTGCCGCCTGCATGGTCTCGCGGTCGCGGATCTCGCCGATGAGGATGCAGTCGGGCGCCTGGCGCATTGCGTTGCGCAGCGCCTCGCTCCAGCTCAGCGTGTCGATCCCGACCTCACGCTGGTTCACCACTGACTTGCGGTGCCTGAACAGGTACTCGATCGGGTCCTCGATGGTGAGGATATGGCCGCTGCGGTTGCGGTTGCGGTGGTCGATCATCGACGCCAGCGTGGTCGACTTGCCCGAGCCGGTAGCGCCCACCACGAGCACCAGGCCGCGCTTTTCCATCACCACTTCGTTGAGCACCGGTGGCAGACCGAGCGCCTCGATGCCGGGGATTTCGCTCTGGATGTAGCGCACCACGACGGCCATCGAATTGCGCTGCCAGAACACGTTCACCCGGAAGTTGCCGAGATCGCGCCGGCCAAACGAAAGGTTGAGCTCGCGTTCGCGGTCGAGGACGGCCTGCTGCGCCGGCGTGATCGCCTCGTGCAGCATGCGCTGGATCATCAGCGGGTCCATGACCTGCTGGTTGATCGGCATCGCGTGGCCCTGGATCTTGATGTGGATCGGAGCGCCCGCGGTGATGAAGATGTCCGAGGCCTTCTTTTCGGCCATCAACTGGAACAGATTGTCGAAGATCAAGCCGTCGGGCTCCTGTCATGACCACAAAAAATGTCGCGGATGCGTTTCGCCACGACGCCGCTTGCAAACGCCGCGGATTCGCAGCGTCACGACGCGCCCGTGCAGGCGCGCCGAAAGGCGTGAATCCGGCCTTGCGCACCCGCCGCCGCTTCCGGCCCACACCTTGCCGCGATCCGCGCCGATGTTCGCACCGATGTTCGCGCCGGACCGCGCCGATGTTCGCGCCTTCCGGCGCTCCTACAGGGCGCGGCGGTTTTTGTAGGAGCGCCGGAAGGCGCAAATTCCGGCCGTTCGCTCAGGCGCCGCGCAGCAGCTCGTTGATGGCGGTCTTGGCACGGGTCTGCGCATCGACCCGTTTCACGATCACCGCGCAATACAGGCTGTACTTGCCGCAGGCCGAGGGCAGGCTGCCCGGCACCACCACGGCGCCGGACGGCACACGGCCGTAGCTGACCTCGCCGGTCTCGCGGTCGTAGATCTTGGTGCTCATGCCCAGGTACACGCCCATCGACAGCACGGCGTTCTCCTCGATGATCACGCCTTCGACCACCTCGGAGCGCGCGCCGACGAAGACGTTGTCCTCGATGATGACCGGGCCGGCCTGCACCGGCTCGAGCACGCCGCCGATGCCGACGCCGCCCGACAGGTGCACGTTCTTGCCGATCTGCGCGCACGAGCCGACCGTGGCCCAGGTGTCGACCATGGTGCCTTCATCCACATAGGCGCCGATGTTCACGTAGGACGGCATCAGCACCACGTTCCTGCCGATGAAGCTGCCCTTGCGCGCCACCGCCGGCGGCACCACGCGGAAGCCGCCTGCGCGGAACTGCTCGGGGCTGTAGTCGCCGAACTTGGTCGCGACCTTGTCGAAGAAGTTGAGCCCACCGGCCTGCACCAGCTCGTTGTCGCGCAGGCGGAACGAGATCAGCACGGCCTTCTTGATCCACTGGTTGACCATCCACTGGCCGTCCTTCTTCTCGGCCACGCGCAGCGTGCCGGCGTCGAGGCCGGCGATCACTTCTTCGACCGCGTTGCGGATTTCGGCCGGGGCAGAGGTGGGCGACAGGCTGGCGCGGTTCTCGAAGGCGTCGTCGATGATCGGTTGCAGAGCGTGCATGGGGGATTCTCTCTCAGAGGGTTTTGCAGAAGTCGATGATGCGCCCGGCGGCCTCGACACATTCGTGGGTGTCGGCCACCAGCGCGATGCGCACGAAGCCGGCGCCCGGATTGACGCCATGCGCTTCGCGGGCGAGGTAGCTGCCGGGCAGAACCGTCACATTATATTCAGCGTGCAGACGGCGGGCGAACTCGGTGTCCGGGATCGGCGTGCGCACCCAGTAGTAGAAGCCGGCATCGGGCAGCGCCACCGGCAGATAGGGCTGCAGCATCGGCGTGATGCGGGTGAATTTTTCGCGATAGAGGCGGCGGTTTTCCTCGACGTGCTCCTCGTCGTTCCAGGCCGCGACCGACGCCGCCTGCACCGCGGGATTGAGCGCGCAGCCGTGGTAGGTGCGGTAGAGCAGGAAGTCCTTGAGGATCTTCGCGTCGCCGGCAACGAAGCCCGAGCGCATCCCGGGCACGTTCGAGCGCTTGGACAGGCTGGAGAACATCACCACGTTGCGAAAATCCGTGCGCCCCAGGCGCCAGGCCGCTTCCAGCCCGCCGATCGGCCTGGCGTCGTCGTCGAAGTAGATCTCGGAATAGCACTCGTCGGCGGCGATCACGAAGCCATAGCGGTCGGAGAGCTCGAAGAGGGTCTTCCACTCGTCGAGCTTCAACAGGCGACCGGTCGGGTTGCCCGGCGAGCACACGTAAACGAGCTGCACGTCGCGCCAGGCGGCCTCGTCGATGGCGCCGAAATCGGAGCCGAAGTCGTTCTCGGGCAGGTTGTTGATGAAGATCGGCTCGGCATTGGCCAGGAAGGCCGCGCCCTCATAGATCTGGTAGAACGGGTTCGGGCACAGCACCCTGGCGCCGGGCCGGGTGCCATCGACCACGCACTGGGCGAAGGCAAACAGCGCCTCGCGCGTGCCCGCGACCGGGATCACCTGGGTGGCGGGATCGATCCCGGGCAGGCCGTAGCGGCGCTCGAGCCAGTGCGCGATCGCACCGCGCAGCGCATCGCTGCCGAGCGTGGCCGGATAGCTCGACAGGCCGCCGAGGTTGTCGGCCAGCGCCTGACGGATGAAGCCGGGCGTCGGGTGCTGCGGCTCGCCGATCGACAGGCGGATCGGCTTGAGATGTGCGGGCGCTTCGATACCGGCGAACAGCGCGCGCAGTTTCTCGAACGGATAGGTCTGGAGACGGGCGAGGTTCGGATTCACTTTGATACGGTTTGCGCACGCGCGAAGCGCCCGCGCAGCGAAGTCGGGAAGGGCGAAGATGGTATCATGCGCAGCCTTTGCGGCCCCCGAAGCAGCCACCTGCGGCGCGCCTGCTTTGCGTTCCGTTCCCGTTCCCCGCTCCGGCTTCGCATTCCGCTCCGCTTCAGACGTGCGTCTTTCCAAGCTCAAACTCGCCGGTTTCAAGACCTTCGTCGATCCCACCACCGTGCTCACCCCCGGCAATCTGGTCGGCGTGGTGGGACCCAATGGCTGCGGCAAGTCGAACATCATCGACGCCGTGCGCTGGGTGCTGGGCGAGACCCGCGCGTCGGCCTTGCGCGGCGAGTCGATGCAGGACGTGATCTTCAATGGCTCGACCACGCGCAAGGCGGTGTCGCGCGCGAGCGTGGAGCTCGTGTTCGACAACAGCGAGGGCAAGGCGGCCGGACAGTGGTCGCGCTATGCCGAGATCTCGGTCAAGCGCGTGCTCGACCGCTCCGGTGAGTCCACCTATTACATCAACAACGTTCACGTCCGCCGCAAGGACGTCATCGACCTCTTCCTCGGCACCGGCCTGGGGCCGCGCGCCTACGCGATCATCGAGCAGGGCATGATCTCGCGCATCATCGAGGCGCGCCCGGAGGATATCCGCGGCTTTCTCGAGGAAGCTGCCGGGGTCACCAAGTACCGTGAGCGCCGCAAGGAGACCGAAGGCCGTCTGCGCGACGCGCGCGACAACCTCGCCCGCCTCGACGACATCCGCATGGAGCTCGGTGAGCGCATCGGCCACCTCGAAGTGCAGGCCGAGGTCGCCGCCCGCTATCAGCAGCTCCACGCCGCACACATCGAAAAGCAGCAGCTGCTGTGGCTGGTCAAGCGCAACGAGGCGCGTGCCGAACTCGCCCGCGTGTCGGCCGCGCTCACCGAGGCGGGCAGCCGGATCGAGGCCGACAGCGCGCGCCTGCAGGAGCTCGAGGCGGCGCTCGAGGCCTGTCGTGATGCGCACTTTCGGGCCTCCGAGACCGTCCACGGTGCGCAGAACGACCTCTTCGCAGTGAGCGCCGAGGTCGCCCGGCTGGAGACCGAGCTGCAGCACCTCGGTGAGGCGCGCAAGCGTCTCGAAGCCCGGCTCGCCCAGCTCGAGCTCGACCACGACCACTGGCACGCGCGGCGCGAGGCACTGGCCGCTGACCGCGAGCGCTGGCACGAACTGGCCGCGAACGCGGCGCTGCGCGCCGAACAGGCCGAGGCCCGCCACTTCGAGATCGCCGATCGTCTGCCCGAGCTCGAATCTGTTCGCCACGCCGCCGACGCCACCATGGCGGCGGCGCGGCGCGAACTGGCGCAGACCGAGCAGCAGCTGCGTGTCGAGGAGGCCAACAAGGCGAGCGCCGGGCGTGCCCTCGATGCCTTGCAGCAACGTCGCGGCCGGATCGAGGCCGAGCGCGGCAGCATCGCCGGGCCGGACGAGCGCGCGATCGCCGAGGCCGAGGCGCGCCTGCAGACGATGCAGGATGAGCTCGACGCCGGTCAGCATGAACTCGCCGGACTCCAGCCCCGCCTGCCCGAGGCCCAGGCCCTGCTGAAGGCAGCGCTCGAGCACGAGCGCGCGGTACAGCGCCGGCTCACCGAGCAGCGTGCGCGCCGTGATGCGCTCGTGCAGTTGCAGGCCCGTGTGCAGTCGCAGGGCAAGCTCGGCGACTGGCTCAAACGTCACGGGCTCGACCACCTGCCGCCGCTGTGGAAGCAGCTCCAGGTCGTGGAAGGCTGGGACGAGGCGGTCCAGGCCGTGCTGCGCGAACGCCTGTCCGCGCTCATCTCCCCCGATCCCGCGCTCGCGCTCGCCGCGGCGCGCCTCGTTCTCGACGAAACGCCCCCCGAATCCCTCGCCATCGCCCTCCCCGTAGGAGCGCCGGCAGGCGCGAACCGCCGCGAAGCGGGGATGCCGGAATCAGCCGCCGAATTCGCGCCTGCCCGCGCGCCTGCAGCGAAGCTGCAGCCATTGGAGGGAATGGTCGAGGTGCGGGATCCGGCCCTGCGGGCGCTGGTGGACGACTTTCTTGCCGGGGCCTGGGCGGTGGAGCGCCTGGAGGATTGGCTGCCCCTGAGCGCGCAGCTGGCGTCGAACACCTGCCTGGTGGGTCCGCGCGGCCAGGTGCTGACGCGCGAAGCGCTGGTGCACCATGCGCCCGATGCGCGCACCCACGGCGTGATCGAGCGTCAGCGCGAGATCGATGCGCTGGCTGGAGAACAGCAGGGGCTGGAGGACGAGGCGCGCCGCGCCCACGATGCGCTGCTCGCTGCCGAGACGGTGGCCGCAGAGACGCGGGAGCGCATCGACGCGCTGCGCCGTGAGCTGCAGGCCGTACAGGCCCGCGTCCATGCCGAACAGGTGGATGTGCTCAAGCTGACCCAGGCGCGTGCGCGCGCCGAGGAGCGCAATGGCCAGCTCGCGCGCGACCTCGACGATCTGGTGCGCCTGGAGTCGACCGAGCGTGAGCACCTCGTGCGTGCGGAGCTCGAGCAGGCGCGAGCCAGCGAACTCGCCGAACTGCAACGCGAGCGCCTCGATGTCGCCACCGACGTGCTGCGCGAGCGTGAGCATGAGGTGCGCGAGGCTCGCGCGCTGGAGCAGGCCGCTGCGCGCGCGCTGCAGGAGGCAAAATTTTCCGAGCGCGAATGTGCGGGCAAGCTCGATGACATCGCGCGCAACCAGCAGCTCGCGGCCGAGCAGCTCGGGCGCATCGTCGCCGAATCTGCGACCCGCCGCGCCGAGCTCGACGCGACCGACGACCACCGCAGCGCCG